>CAYYPN010000117.1:0-8673 GCA_964473545.1 uncultured Planctomycetaceae bacterium | reverse complement strand
AAGCCGCAATCACTCAACCGACTTGGCGTTCATCGTTCGCGCCACTCCCCCAAGCTGTCTGAATTGCGGGTTTTTCAGGGCCAACGGATTATACACCCCAACCCGGCGCACCAAAAAGGCCGGCCCCGAAGGACCGGCCTGTCGTGTCAGGATGTATTGCGTTGAGCCGAGGGCGCTTCCTCGCCTCAGGCGCGACGACGACGGATCAGGGCCAGGCCACCCAGGCCCAGCAGCGCCATCGAAGCCGGTTCGGGAATGAAGTTGCCTTCAAGCGTGACTTCTTCGGGACCGGTCTCACCGGCGTAGCCGATATCGAACTTGTAGGTGCCGGCGACGTCGGCGCTGACGGAGAACTGGGCGAAACGGAAACCGCTCTGGGGCCCGTCGTTCGTGACGTCACCCCAGGTACCGGTCCAGGAGGTGCTGGTCTTGGTGGTGCCCAGTTCGACGGTGCTGCTGCCGGGGGTGGTGACGAAGGTATCGACACCCACTTGCGGGAATGACGGCACGAGCAACGGATTGGGTGCTGCGTTGTCGCTGCCGAAGCTCGTCTCGTTGTAGATCGTGCCGCTGGTCAGGTTCACGTTGATGTCAAAGATGCTCAGGATGTCCGAGTCGCTGTCGAGGAAGAATTCGTAGACATATCCACCGGCCGGCGCGCCGCCGTCAGCCTCGGCAGCGCTGACGCTGCGGAAGGTCACGTTGGTGGTGACCGCGGCCTGGGTGGCGGCGGCAACGAGAGCCACGACGGCGAACGAAGCGAACACAAGGTTGGTGCGAATCATCTGTAAAACTCCTGTCGTTTTGTTATTGCTTGTCTGGAAACACTAGCTCTCTGCATGCTCCGGGCCTACGCCGGTCCGGTTCCCTGACTGTGTGATACCGTGTCGAAACGCGATGCAATCAGCGGCGACGACGCATCAGAGCCAGACCGCCCAGACCCAGCAGGGCCAGCGAGGTCGGCTCGGGAATCGCCTGGGCGAACTCTTGGACTATGAGGATGTCATTCGGGCTGACGTTGGCGTCGAAGCCGAAGTTGAACGCCAGCAGGTTGAAGTCATCGGCGGAGACCGTGCCGTCACCGTCGAAGTCGCCGTTGACCCAACCGCCCGGGTTGTCGAAGTTGAATGCCAGCAGGTTGAAGTCGTCGGCATCGACGTCGCCGTCCAGGTCCGCATCGCCGTACTCGGTGCCGAGCACGTCACGGACCAGTTCGTCGACGTCGGCCTGGCTGGCGTTGGCGTCGCCGGTCAGGTCGAACTGTTCACGATCGAGTTCCGTACCGGAGCTGATCGTGCCGTAGACGCTGTCGATGTCATCGCCGTCGACCAGGCCGTCGCCGGTGGCGTCGCCGCGGGTGAAGAAGCGGATGCCATGCTCCATCAGGAAGTGATTGGTGGCGTTGAGCTCTTCGTAGACGATCTCGCCGGTGTCCAGGTCGATCACGTAAGCGTCGGCGATGACGCCGGGCGTGCTGCCCGAGTCGATGTCGAACACGTACAACTGATTCGTGCCGGGATCGTAGGTGGTGAAGCGGCCATCGGTGACGTTGCTGTCATCATCCAGGCTCAGGCCTGAAGTCGTACCGGCATCGAAGGCGTTGGTCAGCGAACCGTTGGGGCCTTCGATTTCGGTCGGCGCGGTGTTGGGCTCATCGCCGTTGTCCGAGCCGACGGGGCCGAGGCCATCGCCGGCGTTGAGGTCGTCCCACGTGTCGAAGTCGGTGAGATCGACGTTGCCCGACGTGTACTGGTCGACGTTCAGACGCAGAACGGTCGGCTCACCGGCGGGGCCGCTGTTGCCGGCTTCACCGCCGGGCACCGAATCGAAAAAGCCCGACTCGACGATGAGCAGGTTGCCGCTGGCGTCGACTTTGATCGAATCATGGTCGCCATCGTTGGTAGTCGGGTCCTTTTCGGGATCCTCATCGAGGCTGCGGCTGGTGCCGGTGTTCTCGATCGTGCTCTTGGTGGCGACCGCGTCACTGGCGGGATTGTCGATGCCGCTGAGTTCGAAGAAGCTCATGTCATCGCCGCCGCCGTCGGTCTCGGCGATCCACACGCCGACCACGCCGTCCTTCTTGACCAGCGCCATGTCTTCCGGCTCGCTTTGGCCGACCGGGGAGCCGTTGCCATCGAAGTCCATGACCATCTGGGCAGCCGTGTCCGACTCCCAGCTTTCCAGGGTTTGACGGTTATAGCCGCCTTCGATGCTGTCGGGATTGGTGGTGTTGGCGTTGGCCAGACCGGGGGTCTTGCTGATACGCTCGAGAATACGGATCTCGTGGTCGACCGTATGAGAGTCGGTGAACGAATCCTGCTCGTTGTCCATCATGACCAGGGTCGCTGGATCGATGAACTCCACGTCACGATCGAAGAAGCTCGAACCCTGGGTGCGGCCGACTTCGCCGAGCTTCAGGATCGCATCATCGATGTGAATGGTGGTGCCGGCGTGATCCGGGTGATCGGGATCGACCTCACCATTGGCGGCCAGCGATGGGCCGTACATCGTGCCCTTGGCGCGATTGTTGGTCGTGAAATCATTCAGCAGTTCCTGGTAATCGATGCGGTAGAGGTCCAGGTCGCCGCCGGTGTCGCCCTGCGCATCGACCGAACCGGCCGCACCGGAGTCAAAAGCGACGGCATAGATCGTCCCATTGAAAGGGTTGACCGCAAAGCTGTCGAAGTCGTCATAGTTCGCAGAGTCACTGAAGGTGTTGATCTCGAAACCCGTCCACACCGAGAAAAGCGGCTGGGCATCGAAGATGTTGCTGGGATTACTGCTGTCGACCGAGCCGACATCAGTCACGTCATAAAAACTGATGGCGCGCTTGGTGGTCCCGAAGTTTTTGGTACCATCAAGCATGGCGACAATCTTCCGCGGCTGGGCCGCCTGGACTGCCGTCGCCGTCACGATGACCAGGCCGGCCATCAGTGCGCATGTGGTTCTGGTAAACATGGGCGTCAAACTCCACGTCAGGGAATAAAACATAACGACTCGCGGCGCCGCCCTACGCGGGGGAACCGTCGACGGAGCGCATCCAACGCCATCCGCCAACCGGACAACGGGTTGTCTGCACCACCGTCTAACTCCACTCCTTCGTGCCTGTCCTGGATACCGCCATAAAGCACATCGGAGATCTTTAATCCACAGTCTTTTATACCACGGTAAGGTACACACAGCGTTTACCGTGGATTGTTATTTCGTTACGTTTCATTAATACAGTTCATCGCAGTCAGTCGACAATCTGGCCCGCTTCATCATGCGGATCGAGGGTCTGACTGGCATTATTGATGATTGAACCGCTCGGCAGATATCTGCGAGCATCAACAACTTCCTCAGTATCGTGATATTCGACGTGTCCGTCGAAATACGCAAGGTTCATTCCCTCGCCGTGGCGATAGCCGAACCGTTGAGAGGCCTCAGGCAATTCCGAACCATCCCAGTTCGTGTCAGAACTCATGATGCGGAACGGCGTATCCGGCCAGGCCACAAACGGGCCACCAGCCATGAAACCCCCGCCGATGATCTGGCGCCGCGCCAGGTTCAATGACACTTCATACGGACCCTCGCCGTAGTCCGGCGTGATGTAACGAGCGCCCTCGACCAGAAAGGCTTTGCTGCTGGGGTTGCCGATCCGGTCCAGACGCGGCGCATAATCGCTGGGATACTGCACAAAGCTGGGGTGGCCGGTTCGCTGGGCAATCGGAAGCGACGCATCCTCATCCGGCCAGGCGTGAAACTGAATCACCGCGGAATAGCTGGCGTACGAAATCGTGCCCAACAGATCGGGATCGATCGTCGCCGACGGCCATTCCGCGTTGTAAAACTCACCGTTCGACGGGCATTTCAAGTTCGTTCCATAAAACTCTTTGGCACGCTCCAAGTCTTCTTCCGGCATGCCCATTGCCTCGCCTAAACTCGGCGAAGCCCAATCGGTGGTTTGAATCGCGGTAGACGGACTGCTCCGTTCACCTGGGTCCACCGCGTCGACCCCTGCGCCGATCCACAGCGCTCCACTGGTGTGAGGACCGGGCAGCCATTCGTCATATTCGAAGATATATTGGTTGACGCCCTGAACCGCGCCGCGTTCGTGGGCGGCGCAAACCGAACGTCGCGCCACTTCGCGCGCCTTGCCCAGCGCCGGCAGCAGAATGCCCAGCAGTAAGGCGATGATCGCCACCACCACGAGCAGCTCGACCAGCGTAAAAGCGTACCGACATCCCGCGGTCTTATACATGAGTCATATCCTCAAACGGTACGCCGAACGGAGGACGCTCGACCAAGCAATGTACCATTGTATGCATTGTAACCATTTTGCTGTGTAATGGTTTGCCGAATCTTTTACTTATAATTAATTTGTGGTCGACGAGCGGCGTGTTTTGCGCTTCGCCATAAATATTACTAAGAAACTAAACATTGCCAGTGCCGCAGGCTCGGGAATCGACCGGGCATATTCCTGGACTATGAGGATATCGTTCGGACTGACGTTGGCGTTGAAGCCGAAGTAGAACGCCAGCAGGTTGAAGTCGTCAGCTTCGACCGTGCCGTCACCATCGAAGTCGCCGTTGGCCCATCCACCCGGGTTGTCGAAGTTGAACGCCAGCAGGTTGAAGTCGTCAGCATCGACTTCACCGTCCAGGTTCACATCGCCGTATTCGGTGCCGAGGATGTCGCGAACGAGTTTGTCCGTATCGTTACTGTCGACGGTGCCCGAATCATCAAGGTCAGCGAACACATTGCTCGTGCCGTAGTCGGTGAACAGTGCGTCAATGTCGTCAGCGTCAATGTCATCGGCGGTCTGGTCGCCATCGGTATCAACGTCGCCGAGCAGACTCACGTCAGCGGTGATGGTCAGAACAAGGTTCGTGCCGGCGATCGCGCCGCTGAGGTCTTCGTCGGAGTTGGTCAGCGTCTGGGCCAGGGCGTAGGATCCGACGTTTATGGGGTTTACGAAAGCGTTGTAGCTGTTGACACCGCCAGCGGCGAGGTTGCTGAACGTGCCCAGATCGCTACTGAGAGTACCCGAGGCATCACCGGTGCTGTTGACCGCATCGCCATCCAGCGCGGCAGTAAAGCCGGCCACCGACTCGATGTTGTACACGGCAAAACCCTGCTGCTGGATGCCCGAACCTTGACGGACCAGGCCGAAATCGATGGCGTGCGTGTCAGCATTGCTGTTGCCATCAAAGGAGGCGTTGCTGTGCGCAAGCACGGTTGCGTCGATATGAACGACAATGTCATTGACGGTTTCACCGGCCAGCCCTTCGCCGGTTACGCCGCCGTTGCCGGTTGACAGCGTGACCGAATCGGTCTGGTTGCCGACGGTGGAGATGCTCGTCGCGACACTCGCCGTGTCGGTTTCACCGTCGCTGTTGAACAGGTTATTGTCCGCATCGACGGTCGAGTTAGTCGAGGAATAGTTCCCGTCGTTGACCCTGGTGCGGGTGAAGTGGTTGTCGTCTCCGCTGGTGAAGAAAGTCGTGGTTCCATTGCCGGACCCGCCGGTGATGTAAGTGCCGACATTCACGGAAGAGGCGGAAATGATTCGGGCGTCGACGACTTGAACACCGACATTGATGAGATCGTCGGCATCGTTGGCGCCTTTGCCGGCGCCGCCGCCGGTTGTGACATCGAGGTTATTGATGGTGACGGTGCCCCCCTGGAGGCCGGTGCTACTGGTATCGACCGCTCCACCGAGACCAACGTCGATTGAGCGTGAACCGGAACCGCCCACTTCGAAGGCGTTGTATCGGCCGGTGGCGTCTTCACCGCCATCTTCAGCGGTCGCGCCGCCGGAGGCGGCGATCTCGTAGTAAGTACCGTCGTTGCCGGCTTTGTTGATGGTGACGCTGGCGGAGCCGAGCGAGCCGGCGAGCTGATTGAGGAACACGCGGCCGAGTACGACGTCGACGCTGGAAGACCCATCGGAAGCCGGCGTACCGCCGACGTTGATCTGCGTGTCGTTGGCGTTGTCGACGAGGATGGCATGCACGTATTCGGGCCGATCGACCGCGAAGTTGCGGTTGCCCTGCGTGATCCAGTTGTTGGGGGTCTCGGTGCCGCCGAATTCATTCTTGTAGGACCGATTGAAGATGATGTGGTTTCGCCGCAGTTCCCAGGGATCGATCGGGTCGGCGTAGTGCCAGTCAAGCATGGCATCCAGATCGCCCTGGTCGTTGGTTGAGAAATTGGAAGGATGGCCGTACACCGCTTCGAGGTCGGTCGTGTCGGGGTCCTGCGAGGTGTCGCCGTCGTAGCGTACGTCCATGTAGAAGATCTGTCGCGCCACGTCGCCGCGATGGTCTTCGCCGGGGTACCAGTGTCCGTCGGAGACGATGCCCGCCCCATCCTGCGCACTTTCGGCAGGGGAGATGACAGTCCCGTCGTCAAAATTACGAGCCAGTTTCTGCCCGTTGGTTGTCGCATCCGCCCAGCGGAGGTTGTACAGGTCGGCGTAGTCGCTTTCGGTGTCCGCCCCGCGCGTCGTGCTGTTCTGCTGCCGGCTGGATGAATACACGTGCTCGCGGTTGCGGCCCTCGGGATCGGTCAGCAGCCGATTCTCGTTGTCATAGATGTGGTTGATCATCGGCGTGTCGAACAAGCCGACGCGCGGCATGGCCTGATCCAGCGCGTCCAGGGCCGGCCCCGCATCCGCATACGAGTTGACCCGGTGCTGGGTGTGCAGAGCGATGTTCGCGCCACTGGAAAAATCGGCGGCATGGCTGAAGTAGTCCTTCTCAATCACCTCGTGCACTGCGTCCCGCAACGCCGTGCCCGTCAGCCCAACCGTCGTCGCGTAGTAGTCCGATGGCGCGAGCCAGTCGGTGTCCAGATCCCAGTGAAAGCCTGAAACCTGTCCCTGCGACGGAGCGGCGGCCAGAAGAAGGGACAGACCGGCACAGACCCACAAGCGGATGTAATTCAACATGGATTGCGACTCCATAAACCATATCTCGAACGTTACGAAACCTGCTGCAACGGACAGCAGGCTTTCGCGGGAAAGGGCCGGGCCGCCCTCTCGAGCGGTCCGGCCGAAGTCGGGCAACGGTAACGGTCCGATGAACCGTTATCCGAAGTAGTCAGATTCAGGCGCGGCGGCGACGCAGCAGCGCCAGACCGCCCAGACCGAACAGCGCCAGCGAAGCCGGCTCGGGGATCAGACTGCTCTCGATCTCGATGCCGATGTTGTCGAAACGGTTGTTACCGTTGGTCGTCGAGGTGCCGAGCAGTTCGAACTCGATGGCGACGACATCGTCCAGCGAGGTGCCGATATTGGTGTAGCTGGAACCGCCGTTGAGGAAGTCGACGTACTCGCCGGTCCAAGTGCTGCTGAGGGTGCCGCTCTCGGTGGCGTAGTCAACGCGGGTGCCGTCACGCTGGATGGCGGTCACGTTGCGCTGGTTGAACCCTGTCGAGGTGCCGCGCTGGGCCCAGGAGATCCGGGTGATGCTCCACTGCTCGCCCGCGGGGGCGTTGAACAGGTCGTCGATCTCAACCGTGAAGGTTGAGCCGTTGTTACTCGACCCGGTGATTGCCAGCGAACCGCCGAAGAAGGGCGTCGGATCCGGGCCCTGGATGGGTCCGGTCGTGGTGGTGCCCTGAAAGCTCAGCCAGTTGTTGTTCTGGGTGTCGTTGGTCACGCCGTTATCACCGACGAGATCGGAGACGTCAATCGAGGCGCCGTAGCCGGCGGGATTCGTGCCGCCGTCGTACTGGGAGGAGTCGACCAGCGTACCGGGGTTGGGGCTGTTGAAGGTGTCGTTGACGGGGAACAGTTCGTCGGACGCCTTGTTCCAGAAGCCGTCGTTGAACGGGGGGTTGTCGGCCTGCTGGTGACTGAAGATGCTCTGTGCAGCCCCGGTGACAGGATCAACGTCGTCAGAGTTGTTAAAGCTCCAGAATGCGCCAAGCTGGGCGGCGTGGGTGGAAGCGGCGAAGGCCAGCGTGGCGGCCACGACGAGCGTGCTGATGATGATTTTCATCTTACAAGTGCCTTTCGGATTCGGTTGATGGATCGTGTTCACGTTCGTGCAACACCCTTTACATCAAGGGGTTGCACACTCAATCACAATCTCTGCAAACTCAGCCCACGAAACCCAACCTCTTCCGTGAATCGTCAGCCACACGCCGACGATCCAAGGTTGCTGTTGCCTCAAGCTGGACGTGCTTTTCAGGTTCGCGAACACTTCGTGGTTCGCATGCCATTCAACAGGCGCGCACTACAGTCCTCAAGGTACAACGTCAAGACTCCGAGCCTATGGCGGTATCACACAGGCAAGCGTCACGCGCGGCCGCCAAGCCACGGCACGCAAACTCGACTCGCGGCGTTTTCATGAACACGACAAGTTCATCGTTGCTGATGAAGCCGCCAGCCAACTCTCTTCACTCTTAGTTTGTTGTCATTCACCGAACACGGGATGCGTTCGGATTCCCTCTCGTCAATGCGCGTGCAGCTTTACTTAAGCTCGCACACGTTATGCACGTAAGATACACTCCGATTATTTGCCCCATCTTTTCTCGTGATTAGTAGTCTGTTTTTTGCCGTGCATACTCCGTACCTGTTAACGACTGAACAGTCACCAGCGCGACAACGCATAACCGTTGGTGTTGCCGTTGGGGTCAAGTCCCAGTTCTGCTGTAAATTTCTGAAGGGGCGGGTTCCTTGACGGT
>CAYYPN010000116.1:864-8701 GCA_964473545.1 uncultured Planctomycetaceae bacterium | reverse complement strand
CGACCTGCCACACCGGGCCGGCGCCCATGACGACCAGCAGGTCGCCGGGGCGGGCGATTTCGCGTAACCGTTCCACGATGTCGTCGAACTGATCGATGTGCTCAGCGTCGACCCCGCGGCGGCGCAGCTTTTCGACGAGGTCGGCCGCGCTGACCGCACGCTTGTCCTCCTCGCTGTCACGCACGAAGTAGATGTGCGGCACGATCACCACGTCCGCCTCGCCAAAGCTCGCGGCAAACTGGTCCAACAAAAACCGCGTCCGCGAATGCTGATGCGGCTGAAACACACACAGCAGCCGGCCCCCTTCCCCCGAAGCCCCCAGGAATCGCTTGCGCAAGGCCCGCAACGTCGTGGCGATCTCGGTCGGGTGGTGGCCGTAGTCGTCGATGACGATGACGCCGCCGACTTCGCCGAGGTGTTGCATGCGCCGATCCAGTCCCCGGAAGCCGGTCAGCGCGGCGCCGACCTTCCGGGGGTCGGCATCGAGTTGCAGGGCCAGGGCCGCGGCGACGGCGGCGTTGTACGCCATGTGCTCGCCCGGCATGACCAGATCGAACGCCACCAACGTCTGCTTGCCGGCGCTCAGCGTGACATGCTGGCGCTCGCCGCGCTGTTCGGTGGCGATGACGTAGTCGGCCTCGGGCGCGAAGCCGATCGTCCGCACGCGACACGCCGCCCCGGCCACGACCGCCGTGCGATGGGCCGAGTCGTGCCCGATCAGCAGCAACCCCTCCGGCGCCGCGGCGATGCGCCGGGCGAACTGGCCGAACGCCTCGACCACCGCATCCAGCGAGCCGTAAACGTCCAGGTGATCTTCCTCGACATTCAGGATTGCGCCGAGGGTCGGGTGGAAGTTATGAAACGACCGATCGTATTCGCAGGCCTCGGCGATAAGCAGGCCCGGCCGGCCGACGCGCGACCCGCCGCCGATCTGTTCGCACGTGGCCCCGACGATGAACGACGGATCGCAGTCGGCCTGGATCAGGGCGTGGGCGAGCATGGCGGTGGTCGTGCTCTTGCCGTGGGTTCCGGCGATGGCGACGCCGGTGCGCCCGAGCATCAGTCGCCCCAGCAGTTGGGCGTACTTCATCACCGGCACGCCGCGCCGCCGGGCTTCGACGCGTTCCGGATGGTCCGCCGGGATCGCCGCGCTGGCCACGAGCAACGCGCTGTCCTCGGGCACGCTCCGCGCCGACTGTTCAAGAACGACGTTGAACCCGTCGCGCGCCAGGGCGTCGGTCACGGGCGTGGCGGCGTGATCGGACCCGCTGCACGTCGCCCCGAAGGCGCGGGTGATGCGGGCCAGCCCACTCATGCCACAACCGCCGATGCCGACGAAGTGAATGGCTTTACCTGCGAGGTCCAACGGTTGGGTCATGCCGGCATTCTACTCCGCCGCGAGCGTTTCAACCGACGCCCCACTCGTCGAAGATGGGCCGCATGACCTGGCGTCGCCAGCCGACGAGCAGGCGATGGTTGGCCGGCAGGCTCTGCTGACGGATGATTATCGTGGCCAGCCGCGCCACTTCCCGTCGACTGGTCAGCAGGGTGGGAGCGAGTTGCAGTTCATCGCAGCGCGCTTTGACGCGGTCCCACAGTTGATCGACCCGTTCGCGCTGGCGCGGGGTGAGCGGGCGCAGGCGTTTGGGCGGGTTGTGCCATGCCTTGGTCTGCATGGCGCGGCGGACGGTGTGGGCGATGGTGCGGCCCTGCCATTGCAAGATGTTGCGCGGCAGGCCCTCGATCCCGCCCAGTTCGTCGACCGACGACGGCGCGGCCCGGGCGATCGCCACCAGCACCTTGTCCTGCATGACCGAGCGGGGGGGGAGGTTGCGGCGACGCGCCAGCCGATCCCGCCACACGATCAGCCGCCGCAACACCACGACGTTGCTCGCCGGCAGACGATGACGCCGGCGCAATCGTTCGACGATGATCGCCGCGTCGAAGTGATGGTTGCGCGGATCTTCCAGCGCGGCGAATTCCTGCTCGGCCCATTCGACCCGGCCGCACGCCCGCAGCTTCTCCATCAACACTTCACGCAGGGCGCACAGGTACCGCACGTCGTCCGCGGCGTAACGCAGGTGCACCGCCGACAGCGGACGCTGATCCCACCGGGTGAAGGTCAACGCCTTGGCCAGTTCGTGATCGAGCAGGTCGCTGATGAGCTGCCGCAGGGAGACGGGATAGCCCAGGCCGACGAAACCCGCGGCGATCTGCGTGTCGAACAGCCCGGCGGGCGTGACGTTGTGCAGGCGGACGGCCGGCTCGATGTCCGGGTCGCCGGCATGCACGACCTTCACCACCGACGGATCGGCCAGCAGGTCCCACACCGGCGAAAGATCCAGCGCCTGCGGTGAGTTCGCCTGCGTGCCCGCGGCCAGGTTGAGCGGCCGACCGGCCAGCGGGTCGATCACCCACATCTCGTCCGTCGTCGCTAATTGAATCA
Source organism: uncultured Planctomycetaceae bacterium (assembly GCA_964473545.1). Classification (GTDB taxonomy): domain Bacteria; phylum Planctomycetota; class Phycisphaerae; order Phycisphaerales; family Zrk34; genus CAYWKS01. Next base: position 6,255 of record CAYYPN010000116.1, on the reverse strand, counting down.
GGCACAGATGCGGAAAGTAGCTGGTCTCGCCGATGAACTCCGTGTCATACCCGACGCGGTCGGCGGCACGGACCGCGTCGATCGCGCGGGCCAGCTCTTCCTGTGTGGTCACCAGCGTCGGGTCACCGGTGGCGACGAGCGGATGGTCGGGCACGTCCGGGTGGTCGATGGCCTGGGACTCGGCGGCGGCGTGAGAGGCGGTCCGTCGCCGAGACAGGTAGTATCGCCGCCCTTTGCGCGGCTTGGATTGGCCCGATTCATCAGACATCGATGCCTGATGTTAACCGATGGCCCGACGCGCGGCCTGCCCCGTGTCGCGCCAATCCCCACACCGCAAACCCCAACACGCATGCGTTGAGCACGTGCCACAACCAGTGCGTGCCGATCCCCCCCGGCGCCGCCGCCGCCCACGCGTCAATCCCGTCGATGGTCCGTGCCGCCAGGCTCACCACGAACACGCTCGCCGCCGCCGACAGCCACGGCCCCGCCGCGCTGTGCCGCACCGCGGCGACCACCGCCACCGCAACCAGCCCGATGAGCACCGGCAGGTAGCTGGCCAGCGCGCCCAGCGCCGGGCCCAGCAGCGCGCCGAAGGCGAAGCTGAACGCGGCAAACCCGATCAACCCCCCCGCGGTCCGCGCGCCGTGCCATCCCAGCACCCGCCGCGCGAACAACCCCAGGTACATGTACACGAAAATCGCAATGAACAACACGTCGAACAGCATCGTCAGCCGATTGGCATACGTGTGAAACGCGAAGCTGCCCGCCCCGATCAACGCGATCAGCACGATCAGCACGCGCAACCCCAGGTCCGGCATCCGCCGCAACCGCCAGCGCAGCCACAGCGCCGCGATGACAAACGCCCAGTTGGTCATCGCGTTGACCGGCTCGGCCCAGAAGCCCGGGCCCTGCCGCTCGAAGTAGATATCGATCGGCTCGAACACGTTGCGTCCGCCGCGGCGTCAGACCGCCGATTCGTCGTCCAGCGTGAACCCGATCTTCACCGTCACCTGGTAGTGGGCGACCTTCTGGTTGTCGATGTGGCCGCGAATCTCGGCCACCTCGAACCAGCGCAGGTTGTGCAACGACTTGGCGGCGCGATTCACCGCGTTGTGGATCGCCTCCTCGACGCTGTTGGGCGAGGAACCGGTGACTTCGATCTTCTTGTAAACGTGATCGCTCATGGTGATGGGACTCCAAATGGATGTTGAACTTATTGCACATGGTAGCGACCCGACGCACCGGGGAAAGCAAAAGCCCCGCCGCACGGTGCGACGGGGCGAGAAGGGTTCGGATGGGTCGTGATCCGTCAGCCGGCGCGGCGACGACGGACAACCATCGCCAGGCCCGCGAGGCCCATGAGCATCGCCGCGGTCGGCTCGGGCGTCGCCACGATCGGCGAGAAGCTGTCCAGTTCGAAGGTGATCGTATTCAGAATCGTGTCGATGTCGATCGGTGTGAGCGTCTCCCAGGCCACGCCGTCGAAGTGCGCCAGCAGCACGTCCGTGACGTCGATGTAGAACGGGAACGCCACGGTAACGGTCGCGTTGCCGTCGAACGTGCCGGTGAAATCCAGGTCCCAGATGAACCGCAGATCCGCCGGGTCGATGGGCGAGGTCGGCAGGCCGCTCAACCCGCTGGCGATGTCGTTGGCGTCATCGCTGTAGGTGACCTTGAACGTGCCGGCGGCGGTGACGGAGTCGAACACCACGTCGACGCCACCGTCGGGGTTGTTGCCCACGCCGCCGTTGCCGAACGTGAAGATGTCGTCGCCGTGGGGCGTGCTGATGCCCGTCGAGATCGTCAGCAGCACGTCATGGTCGATCGTTTCGCCGGGGTCGAGCGTATCGAAGACCCACTGCTGCGCGCCGCCGACCCAGAATTCGTTGGGGTCGAACTCGCTGAGCATGTTCAACGCGCCGGCCTCGATGTTCAGGTGCGTGCCGATGCCCGGCTTGCCGACGCTGTGATTGTCGTTGGGATCCTGGCCGAAGTAGTGGTTGTCGTAAGCGTCGGGGGCGACGGCGCTGTGGAAGCCGATGATGTCGTCGTGGAAAAGCTCTGCCTCGGGAATGATCTCGATGATATCGGCCAGGCCACCCCCACCATCGGGGAAGAAGAACGTCGGTGACTGGCCGCGCTGCGTCGTGTCGTAATGGTAGCCGTCCAGCGGCAACCCGGGGTAATGACGATCATCGAACAGCGACTGCTGGGATTGCAGGCCGTGCAAAAACTGCGTCAACGTGAGGTTGGTCAGTTGCACGCCCGAGACGTTTTTGATCGCGGTTTTTTCAACCAGGACGTAACGGTTGCTCGTGACGGCGCTGCCGGGGCCGGGCGAATCCTTGGGCGTCGAGCCCATGGCGATGCCGGTTTCGGTGTCGATCATCTCGAACATCTTGGTCACTTCGAGGATGCCGTTGCTGACCGTGCTCGAAGCGGTCGGCAGACCGTCGGCGTTGGGGCCGGTGTAGTGGATCGGCGTCACCACCGAGTAGCGAGAGTTGGTCGTCCAGTCGGGGAAGATGAAGTGCGGCTCGAGCCACTCGGCCTTGTCCGAGAAAGTGCACGGGTCGTCGTCGATGCCGTCGAACCCGATCGCCGTCGCCCATTCGCCCGACAGATATTCACGCCCCTCAAACCCCGGCGTCCGGTCGAACAGCAGATCCGAATACCCGAAGTTGGTCAGATTGATCTCCCAGTCGGGGTTGGTCAGCCAGAGGGCCTGGGCCTGAGCGGCCGACTGCCCCCACGTCATCGCCAGCGCCGCCATTGCGACACCCCAAACAAACCTGCGCCAATGCTTGGTCATCTTCGTGCTCCCATTTAAATGTGACCCGACACTCGTGACCCGACACTCAGGTCGCGACATACCCATCTCATCCGAAGCGCCACGCGACGCCTCAGCTTTCCACATGGTTTGACTCGCTCTGGTGAAGAGCGGCAATTCGCACGCAGCCTGGCGTTCCCGACACCGCTGCGCACGCAAAACCCGACACGCTTAAGTATGACGCCTCGCCAACAATCGGCAATGAGGAATAACCCCCACTTCCACGGTTTTAACATCCGCAATTGACCGCTCACGAGCCATCGGCTCCAATGGCGACCCCCGCCCCCGGCCCCTGGCCCCGGAATGGGGACTGCCTGCCCTCACGGAGTCGATCATGACCCAGACCACGCTCATCACCGGTGCCGCGGGCTTCATCGGCTCCACGCTCAGCCGCCGCCTCCTCGATGCCGGCCACAACGTCATCGGCGTCGACAATTTCTGCGACTTCTACCCTCGCCCGCTCAAGCAAGCCAACGTCGCCGAGTTGTCATCGAGTGACGCGTTCACGCTCGTCGAAGCCGACATCCGCGATCGCCCGACCATGCTCGGTTTGTTCGAAGCGCATAAGCCCGACGCCGTGATCCACATCGCCGCCATGGCCGGGGTGCGGCCCAGCATCGAAATGCCCGACTACTACGTCGCGGTCAACCTCGACGGCACGATCAACTGCCTCGACGGCGCGGTCCGCGCCGGCACGAAAAAGTTCCTCTTCGCCTCCAGCTCCAGCGTCTACGGCAACAACGACAAGGTCCCCTTCGCCGAGGACGACCCGGTCGATCACCCGATCAGCCCTTACGCCGCGACCAAGCGCGCCGGTGAACTGCTGTGCCACACTTATTGGCATCTGTATCAACTGCCGATCTTCTGCCTGCGGTTTTTCACGGTGTTCGGCCCGAAGCAGCGGCCCGACCTGGCCATCAGCAAGTTCCTCAGGCTCGTCCGTGACGACCAGCCGCTGCCCTCCTTCGGCGACGGGTCCAACAGCCGCGACTACACCTACATCGATGACATCGTCGACGGCGTCGTCGCGGCGCTGGAGCGCTGCGACCGATTCCGCATCTACAACCTCGGCGGCAGTGCGCCGATCACGCTCAGCGAACTGGTCGCGACGATCGAACGGGTCACGGGCAAGAAAGCCGAACTGGACCGCAAGCCGATGCAACCCGGCGACGTGAACCGGACCTGCGCCGATCTGACCCGCAGCCAGGCCGAACTGGGCTACGCCCCGAAAGTGGGCCTGGCCGAAGGCCTCGCCCGCCAGTGGACATGGATGCAACAGCAGGGCTGAATGCCACGGCATGTGATTCGGGGTTTCTGCGCCCATAGCATGTCGCGTGACTCGTTTTGCCTGACGCGACCAGGAGGACCCCCGATGAGCGACACCAACACCCACGCGCAACGTTTAAGCGATCGCCGGTGCCAGGCGTGCGAAGGCGGCGTCCCCCCGCTGGATGACCTGCAGATCAACGGCCACCTCGCCGAGATTCACGACGACTGGCAACGCGACGGCCAGACGCTGGTGCGCCAGTTCAAGTTCCAGGACTATCATCACGTCATGGCGTTCGTGAACGCGGTCGCGTGGATCGCCCACATGCAGAACCACCACCCGGACATGGCCGTCGGGTTCAAGGACGTGACCGTGCGTTACACGACGCACGCCATCGGCGGCCTGAGCGACAACGACTTCATCTGCGCCGCGAAGGTCGACGCTTTGCTGGATGCGTGACCCGCACCGCAACGGAGGGGATGACATGGCCATCGCACGACTGGCTCTGGCCTGCGGCGCCTGCGTCGCCGCATTGAGCGCGGCCGGCTGCGGCGACGGCGCCGCGTCGGACGTGAGGCAGATGACCGTCACGGTCACCGCCTACAACAGCATTCCGCGTCAGACCGACTCGACGCCGCACACCAGCGCCTTTCAGGAGAAGCTGCGGCCGGGCATGAAGGTCGTCGCCGTCAGCCGTGACCTCGAGCGGATGGGCCTGACGCACAACACCCGGCTGAAGATCGAAGGTCTCGATGGCGTGTACCGCGTGGCCGACCGGACGAACAAGCGGTGGACCAGGCGTGTGGATCTTTACATGGGAACCGATCGCAAGGCCGCCCGCGAATGGGGCAAGCGCCGGCTTACGATCGAATGGCCGGTTGAACCCGAGTAGCCCGCATCAACGACGACGCCGCACCAGCACCAGCCCCGCAGCACCCAGCAACATCGCGCTCGCCGGTTCAGGGACGACGATGCCCGCCAGGTCGCCGCGACCGGCGTTGTAGCCGGGGATCATGTGCTGTTCGACCAGTGTGCGGTTGTAGCTGTCGACTTCGTCGTACGACCAAAGGTCATCGTCGTAGGTGACGTCATAGGTCAGGATGGCATTGGGGTCGAGCATCGGCGCGACGCCGGCGAAGTCGGGAGCGCGACCGTCATGGCCGGCGACGGTCGTGTCGGTGAACCGGTGCGCCAGCTCACCGGTGTTGACGTTCAGGTCATACACCGAATCCAGGTGAACGAGCACGAACGAGCCATCGCGTCGCTGGGCGAGATCGGTCACGGTATTCAGGGC
>CAYYPN010000116.1:0-854 GCA_964473545.1 uncultured Planctomycetaceae bacterium | reverse complement strand
ACGGGCTGTTGGCTTCGGTCAGGCTGACGTCGCCGCCGATCTGCAGGCCGGTCGTTGGATCGACGCGCAGCAGCGCATCGGCATCCGCGTCGAGCACCAGCAGTCGCCCGGCGTTGTCGAAGACCGCTCCGCGAATGTCCCGGCCGGCCAGCGACGAGCCCACCGTCGTCAGCGCGGCGGTCGTGGTGTCGATCGTGACCAGTTGCGCCCCGCTGCCGAGGTCCATCTCAAAGCCGTAAAGGACCCCCTGCGCGTTCTGGGCCAGGCCGTCGACGTCGACACCGTTGCCGGCCAGCGACATGGCGCCGATGACGGCGTAGTTGTTGCCATCGTCGTCGACGCGGAACAGCGTCGACGGCGGCTGATGCGGGTCCTGACTCTTGGCCCCGTAAATCGCCGCCTGAGCCGCGACCCCGCTCAAAGCCACAACACAAACACACCCAATCGCTCGGTGCATCATCAAACCCTTTATCCGCGGCCGCCAGGCGCAGCCGACGCCCTAACTATGCCACAGATTCGGAACTTGGCAAATCGTATGGCCGAATCGCCCGGATGCTGGCGGAATGGGGGTTTCGGGCCGTCAAGCACGCTCGCGGACGGACCGATATACTCACGGGACCTGCCCGCGCGGCCCGGTCGTCGCCGCGCCGGGGCATCGAGTCAACTACACACCGCAATCGGGAGCAAGACAGATGCGCATCACGATGGTGGGAACCGGCTACGTCGGGCTGGTCACGGGCACGTGCCTGGCGAACATGGGCAACGACGTGACCTGCCTGGACATCGACCAGGCCAAGATCGACCAGCTCAACGCCGGCCACAGCCCGATCTACGAGCCGGGCCTCGACCAGATG
>CAYYPN010000115.1:0-8727 GCA_964473545.1 uncultured Planctomycetaceae bacterium | reverse complement strand
ATCATGATCTACCAGGAGCAGGTGATGCAGATCGTCCACGAGTTGGGCGACACCCCGCTCCGGGCCGCCTATACCCTCATCAAGGCGATCAGCAAGAAGAAAAAGGACGTCATCGACGCCAACCGCCCCAGGTTCATCGAGGGCGCCAAGGCCAAGGGCCTCAGCGAACGCGAGGCGGCCGAGCTGTTCGACCTGATCCTCAAGTTCGCCGGCTACGGGTTCAACAAGAGCCACTCGGCCGGCTACGCGATCGTCGCCTACCAGACGGCGTACCTGAAGACCTACTTCCCCGTGCACTACATGGCCGCCCTGCTGACCTACGAATCGGTCAGCACGGACAAGGTCGTCGAATACATCGACGAATGCCGCCGCGTGCAGTTTCCCGACGGCCACGTCGGCATCGACGTCCGCCCGCCGGAAATCAACCAGAGCTACACCGACTTTACGGTGGTGTACGACAAGGACGAGCCCCACGACGCCAACCATGGGCACATCCGCTTCGGGCTCGGCGCGGTCAAGGGCGTCGGGGCCAAGGCGGTCGATGCGATCATCGCCGCGCGTGATGCCGGCGGGCCGTTCCGGTCGTTATTCGACTTCTGCGAACGCGTGCCCAGCGGGTCGGTCAACAAGTCGTGCATCGAGGCGTTGATCAAGTGCGGCGCGTTTGACGACCTACATGACATGGAGAACCGGGCGGCGATGATGGCGGCGGTGGAGACGGCCGTCAGCCGCGGCGCCCAGGAAGCGAACCTGCGCAGCGCCGACGATTTCCTGTTCGGCGAGGCCGCCGACGCCCCCGAACCCGCCGCGGCGCAGACCGAGGACCCGCCCCTGCCGATGGTCGCCCCGTGGAACCGCCGCGAGCAGCTCGACCAGGAAAAGAGTGTCCTGGGGTTCTACGTCAGCTCACACCCGCTGGACGATCACCGCGATGAACTAGAGCGCTTCGCCTCGGCGTCGATCGGCGATGTGCGCAACCTCCGGGCGGATGCGGAAATCGTGCTCGGCGGGATCATCTCGCGCGTGCGGCAGACATTCGTCAAGAACGGCCGCAGCGCCGGGCAGAAGATGGCCATGATCACCCTCGAAGACCGCGCCAGCCAGGTCGATGGCGTGATCTTCTCCGACGCCTATGCCCGGTATGCGCACCTGATTCAGCCGGACGCGCTGGTGTTCGTGCGGTGCAAGGTCGACCGTCGGCGGGAGGAGCCGAGCATCCGCGTGGAGGAGGTCATTCCGATCCACGAGGCGGCGTCGCACCTGGCCGAGTCGGTGCGGATCGTGTTGCGCGAACTCGATTCCGAAGGCCGACCCCGCCACTTCAACGGCGAACTCAAGAGCCTGCGCAACATGTTCCGCCAGATCCCCGGCAAGGCGCGGGTCTACCTCGAAGTCCACGAGCAACAGCGCGTGGTCACGCTTGAAACCGGCGTGCGCATCGCCCCGGCCGACGACCTGCCCGAGCGCGTCGGCGTGCTGCTGCACGACCCGGCCTGCTGCCAGCTCGTCGGCCCGCCCAGGATCGACCTGACCAACGGCAACGCCGCCCACAACGGCGCCGGCCCCGTCGACCGCCTCGTCCGCGAACACGACGAAGTCTGCGACAGCATCGATCGGTATTGACCCACGAAGCGACGCGGCCACGCCGCATTGCGGCGCGCGACACGCGTTCGTCGATACTTCCGCTGTTGGCCTGTCCCCCGCAACGCGATCAATCGCGTCGCTTCATCGTCACGCTTCGCGGTGCACGCTCAGGTCGACAATCTCGACCTCCGCTTTGCGCCGGCCCTTCCATTCGTTGATCTTCGGTTGCACGGCCAGGTCGACCGTTTGCCCCTCGGCGACGCGGTCGGCGTAGGGCCCCATGCGCCAGGCGATGCCGCGCAACGTGTGGCCGGCCTGTTCAACGACCAGCGTCAGGTGGGCCCCCTCCCTGCCGACGGCGCGGGGCGGCTGGCAGATGCGCGCCGCCTCGATCAACAACGTCGGCTGCTCGTTGCCACGCCCGAACGGTGCCAGACGATTCACCTCATCGATCAACTCGATCGTCAGTTCTTCGACCGTCACCACCGCATCGAGGTCCATCGCCAGGGTCAGGTCATCGACGGCCAGGTGGGCGTTGGCGTAATCGACCAGGGTGTCGCGGAAGATCTCGATCGACGTAACCGGGAGCTTGCACCCGGCCGCCATGGCGTGGCCACCGAAACTTTCCAGGTGTGCGGCGCACGCGGTGAACGCGTCGTGGATGTTGAACGCATCGATCGACCGGGCCGAGCCCCGGGCCTGGCCGTCGGCGGTATTGAGCAACACGACCGGTCGGCCGAATCGCTCGACCAGGCGCGAGCAGACGATGCCGACCACGCCCGGATGCCAGTCTTCGTCGGCCAGGACGATCGCGCGGCAGTCGTCGGCGTCGTAGCCGTGTGTGGTGACGCGTTCGCTGGCCTGTTGAAAGATGTTACGTTCGGTGTTGCGGCGCTGGTCGTTGGCGGCGTTGAGCTGGGCGGCGATCTGGCGCGCATCCTCGCCGCGCGCATCGGTCAGCAACCGACAGGCTTCGATGGCGTGGCCCATGCGACCGCAGGCGTTGAGCCGGGGGCCGAGCACGAAACCCACGTGGTAGGCGTCGATCTTCTCGTCGCGCAGACGTGAGGCGTCGACCAGTGCGTTGAGCCCTTCAAACGTGGTGTTCTTGATGCGGCCGAGGCCGTACTGCACGATCGTCCGGTTCTCATCGACCAGCGGCACGACGTCGGCGACCGTGCCCAACGCCGCGAGGGAGAGCATGTCGACCAGCAGCGTCCGGAAGGTTTCGCTCACACGCTCGGACCCGCAGAACTTGCGGGCGATCTCCCACGCCAGCTTGTACGCCACCCCGGCGCCGCACAGATCGCCGAAGGGATAGACGCCGTCGTCCAATCGCGGATGGACAAGCGTGTGCACATCCGGCAACGCCTCGCCGAACTCGTGGTGATCGGTGATGATCAGGTCGACGTGGCGATCCTTGGCGACCTTCGCCGGCTGGACGGCGGTGACGCCGCAGTCGACGCTGACGACGAGTTGGGCGCCGTGTTCGTCGATGATTTTGGCCAGGGCTTCGTCGTTGAGGCCGTAGCCTTCGTCGACGCGATGGGGGATGTAGCGTTGGATATCGGCGTTCGGATCGGCCGCCCGGAGCGTGTGGTAGAGGATGGCCAGGCCGGTCACGCCGTCGACGTCGTAGTCGCCGTAGAGACAGATGCGCTGGCCTTCGCGGAGGGCCTGGACGATGCGATCCGCCGCAGCGGTGCAGCCGGGCAACATCGCCGGGTCATGCAGATGTTGAAGGGACGGCCTCAGGAATCGCTCGGCCACCTCGACCTCGACGATCCCGCGGTGGGCGAGCAGTTGCCCGATCAGTCGATGCACGCGCAGGGACCGGGCCAGTTCGTCTGCCGCCGGATCGGGTGAAGCCAGTCGCCATCGTCGTCGCGCGCCGCGTCGCATGCCCGGCATCATAACGCGCCGTCCCGCCGAACGGATCACAGCCGCTGTTGCGTGATGAGGTGTTCTTCAACGACCCGGCCGCGGATCAGGTGCTGCCGGATGATGGTTTCGAGCACCTCCGGCGTGCATCCGCCGTACCACGCGCCTTCGGGATAGACCACCGCGACGGGCCCGCCCTCGCAGATGCGCAGGCAGTTGGCCTTGGTCCGCAGTACGCCGCCGGCTTCACTGAGCCCCAGTTCCTTCAACCGGCGTTTAAGGTAGTCCCACGACTCGAGCGAGCGCTCGCGATCGCAGCACTTGGGCTTGGTCTGGTCGCAGCACAAAAGGATATGCCGCCGCGCCGCGGGCACGCCGACCGACTCGGCAATGATGCGTTGTTGTTCGAGGGCGTCCGACATCGGCGGCATGATAGCGCCGTTTCGCGGGCCGGGGCTTACGGCGCCTTCATCACTTCGCGCATGACCGTGGTGGCGAAGCAGCCTCGGGGCAGTTGGAAACACACCCGCACGTAGGGTCCGTGTTCATCGGCCCCGCCGCTGGTGTGCACGTCCTTGAGCAGCATGCGCAGCGCCCGGCGGTTGCCGTCCGGCTGGTACGCGCCGTCGTGAAATACCTCCGGCTCGATGCCGGTCTCCCGCAGCGCCTCGCGTTCGCGCTGATCGACCTCGCCCTTGGCGCGTTGCATGCGGCGGCCCCAGATCGGGCCGGTCGCCGACAACTCGCCGGCGTCGCAACGCTGCTGCATGGGCGGGATGTCGTGTACGGCGATGCAGCGTCGTGTCTCATGCTCGAAAGCGATGTCGCCTTCCTGCACCATGCCAAGCTGACGGTCGCGCACACGCTGGTCGAGGAGGCGGTTGAAGATCGCGCTCTGGAAGGCGGAGATGAGCAGAAAGCGTTGTGTGGAGTCGATGCCGTTGACCGCATCGAACGGCGGCGCGCCGCGTGACAGCGGCCCCACCGCCTGGCGTTCGAACCGATGGACGGTCGGCCACAGCTCCAGCGCCCGCTTGTAGTCGCCGTCCTCGTACGCCTGCCGCGCCTGCTGCGCCGGTGGGGAGTCGGCTTCACGCGGGGCGCCCAGGAGCATGTCGAGAAATTCCTGCCACTGTTCGAGCAGCAGCAATCGCCCGAGTTCGTGGTTCTGCAGCCGATAGCCAAAGCGTTGTTCGCCGTAGAAGCTGGGGGCGCCTTCCCGGGCGAGGCGGTCCATGATCCGCCGGGCATGGATGACCCTGGCCGCGTCGACTTCACGGACCTTGATGACGAAACGATTGCCGGCCATATCGCCGCGCTGGAGTTTGTGGCGGTGGCGGGTGACGTCGAGGATGCGGATGTGGTCGTCCTCGAAGGTCGCCAGTTTGTCGGGGTCGGCGTTTTCGATGGTGAAGCACTGGCGGGTGACCGCGTGCTTGTCCTTGAGCCCGGCATAGCCGAACTGCTTGCGGCTGATGCCCAGGTGCTGACCGAGGATGCGAACGATGTCGGTGGTCAGCCGGCGGCGTTTTTCGACGGTGATGAAAAGGTGCGACCCCTCGCCGGCCGGTTCGTGCAGGGGAATCTCCTCGACGAGGAAATCCTCGGGCCGGCGCTTGATGCGACCGCCGATGCCCGGCTCGTCATCGGTCAGGTAACTCAGCCGAGCCGGGTCCACCGCATTATGCAGCATCAAACTCTCGTCCATTACATCAATGGTATCGGCATCTGTCAGGGGCCAAACCAGCCGCACAGCGGGTGCGATCACCCCTGACGGGGTTTGTGAGGTCCATGTACGCTAGTCGATCCACCGGCGCAGGGAAAGGTTGGCCGAACAGATACGGGTTCAGGCGTGTTTTACGGCAGGCCGGCGACGTCGTTGGGAACGCGCGGACATGCGCGGCCCCGGCGCCGAGGGCTCGGGTTGGCCGGTAGACACATGATCCGCCACCCGGGTCCGTTCTTCCGGCACGAGCAGGATCGAGTCGTATTCGCCGGTGGCGTTGCGTTCGACACCGAACGCTGCGTAGTCGGTCAGCCACTGGTTGTCGGCGAAGTAGCGGAAGCGGTACACGCCGGGCTTGAGGGCGAGGGAGGTCTCCCAGACACCCTGGGCGTTGGGCTGCATCTGGACGGTGGTTTTGGACCAGCCGTTGAATTCGCCGACGAGGTAGACGCGTTGAGCGCCGGGTCGAATGACCTGAAAGACCCAAAGACCTTGTTTGCGGTAGACCATGGCGAAGACTCCCGCCGTGGCGACAGCCACAGCTTTCATCGGTGTCCCCATCCGGTTGGCCGCTTGCGAGCGGGGTGCGGCGAACCCCCGCGTCAAGGCAGCCATCACTTCTACCGCGCCGAGGAGCGATGGTTCAATGAAAATCCGCCGGGAGATGCCGGGGCCGAGGCTATGTCATGGCGTGGACCATGGTTAGAAATCAAAAATAGCGCGGTTTCACTTGCAACGCAGCGTTATGGTGCCACCCCTTGAGCCGTGGGGATCAAGGTGTGGCACGCTACAGAGAAACTGAAACCGCCCTGGGTTGGGGTTAAGGGGGAGAGCCGGGAGCCAAAGGCGCCGGCCGATAATCCCCTCCCCCGTGCATTTGAAAAAAACTGTCTTCGAATTTGCACGCGGTTAATTCAGTTCCACCACACGCCGATAGGTCAATAGCGACCGGCACGGCGTCCGCCGGTCCAGGACACCGACCCAGGAGAGGGCCTCATGCCACGTCAGAAAGATGTTCTTACCACCGGGGAAGTGGCGAAGATTTGTAACGTCGCCCCGCGAACCGTCAGCAAGTGGTTCGATTCGGGCCAATTGCGCGGTTATCGCATTCCCGGTTCCAAGGATCGGCGTATTCCACTGAATGCGCTGATCCGGTTCATGAAGCAGCACCAGATTCCGACCGACGCGCTGCGGTCGGGCCAGACCCGCGTGCTCATCGTCGACCCCGATCAGCAGATCGTCGACGTGCTCAAGCAGGTGCTGGCCGAGCAGGCGAACTACGAGGTGCATGCCGCATCGACCGGGTTTGCCGCGGGCGTGGAGTGTGAGAAGTATCGGCCGCACGTGATGCTGCTCGATGCGCATCTGAGCGATGCCGACCCGATCGAGCTGTGCCGGGCGATCAAGGCCAACGGCGACCTGCAGTTGACCAAGGTGATCGCGATGAGCAGCCGGTTGACCGACGGCCAGGCCCATCAGCTTCAGAGCAAGGGATTTGACGGTTACCTGAAGAAGCCGTTCAACGTGCGGCAGGTGATTGAAGCGATCGAGGACGCGGTCGCATTGGTCTACTAAGCGGCATAGGCGTGTAGTCCACCCGCCTTGACAATTCATCAGCCGCAGCAGGGATGCATACGCGGCGCGGCGCAACGGGGGGTCACGGACGACCGCGGACGCAGGAGCATCCCGCACAACCCAGCGCCAACCCCGGCCGCGTGGCAAACGCCATGCGGCCGGTTGCATTGAGGGAGAGCGTATCGCGAAGTAGCGAACAGGATCAACGGAGCGACCCCATAAGCCTATTCGCCATTGACTATTCGCTTGTGGCGGCTGCCGCAGGCGGCCGACAAAACCCTTAGTCGGACCTGCTTGTCTTTTTGGGCGGTATCCACTAATCTGCCCGGACCCCGCACAGGAAGAACCCAGCCCAAGCCCGGTCGCCACGGGTCTCGGGGAGTTGGACCCATGGTGTCACACCGGTACGGCCCAAAGACAACCTTCAACTGGAGATGCTGGCCATGGCTAAGTTGCTGAGGAATCTGTGGATTCCCGCACTCGCGTGTGTCCTCACCGCCGCCCCCGCGGTCTGGGCACAGGACTCGACCCCCGATGTCGATGAAGCGGTCGATACCGCCGCTGCGGTCGCCGAGGTCGGCCCGGGCATTCCGATGCTGTGGTACCTCGCCCCCATCGGCGCGATCCTGGCCCTGCTCACCGCGTTGTACTTCTACCGCTCGGTCGTCAGCCACTCCGAGGGCGATGAGAACATGATCCGCATCGCCCAGGCGGTGCGTGAAGGCGCCTACGCCTACCTCGGCCGGCAGGCCCGGGTGGTGTATGCGGTGGTGGCGGTGCTCGCGCTGATCCTGCTGGGCATGGCGTTCGGCGGGTTGCAGGCCAAGCTCACCGCACTGGGGGTGCCGATCGCCTCGATCCTATCGGGCATCTGCGGTTTCCTGGGCATGAAGACCGCGACCAACGCCTCGGCCCGCACGGCCAACGCCTGCAAGACCAGCCTCAACGCCGGCCTCAAGGTCGCCTTCCGCGCCGGTGCGGTCATGGGTCTGTGCGTGACCGGGTTCGCCCTGCTGGACATCAGCATCTGGTTCATCGTCCTCAACGCGATCGGCGAGTTCACGCTGATCGAGCTGACCACGATCACCCTGAGCTTCGCGATGGGTGCGTCGTTGCAGGCGCTGTTCGCCCGCGTGGGCGGCGGCATCTACACCAAGGCCGCCGACGTCGGCGCTGACCTGGTCGGCAAGGTCGAGGCCGGCATCCCCGAAGACGACCCCCGCAACCCCGCGACCATCGCGGACAACGTCGGCGACAACGTCGGCGACGTCGCCGGCATGGGCGCCGACCTGTACGAGTCTTACTACGGATCGATCCTGGCGTCGGCGGCGCTGGCCGCGGCGGCCGGGGCGCTGATCGGCCTGGGCGATGCGACGATGAACCTCGTCGCCACCCCCGCGGCGCTGGCGGGCCTGGGCATCCTCTGCGCTATCGTCGCCGTGTTCATCGTCCGCACCAAGGAAGGCGCGAGCATGAAGCAACTGCTTCACGCCCTGCACGGCGGCGTCTACTTCGCCTCGGGCCTGTTCGCCCTCGGCGCCGGCGTCATCCTCTACTTCATGCTCGGCGGCGTCGACCACATCGCCTGGTGGGGCATCTGGATCAGCATCATCGCCGGACTCGTCGCCGGACTGGTCATCGCCTACGGCACCGAGTACTACACCAGCTACGAACGCGCCCCGACCCAGCGCATTGCCCGGCAGGCAGAGACCGGCCCCGCCACCGTCATCATCGCCGGCATCGCCGAGGGCATGATCTCCACCTGGATCCCGCTGATTACCACCGTCATCGCCATCCTCGTCGCCTACGTCGCCTCCAGCGGCAGTGCCGACGTCACCGAGGGCAAGTTCCTCATGGGCGTGTTCGGCGTGGGCGTGGCGGCCGTCGGCATGCTCAGCACGCTCGCGATCACCCTCGCCACCGATGCTTACGGCCCGATCGCCGACAACGCCGGCGGCAAC
>CAYYPN010000114.1:0-8750 GCA_964473545.1 uncultured Planctomycetaceae bacterium | reverse complement strand
GCGCCAGTGCGGCGACGGCTGCCATCGGAATCACGATTCGTGTGGTGCGATTCATTTCAGTCCTCCTTTAACAAGAGCAATCGATTCACGGGGTTCGTATACGGCGCCCGGCGGGGCGACGCTGGCGCGTTCGCACAGGGTCGGGCGGATCATGTGGCCACGGGTGGGGTGTCGCCTGGGTCGCAGCAGGCAGTCGAACGCCAGCGCGATCTCCGCTTCGGGGTCGGGGTCGATCGTGGTGATCGGCGGGGACATGTAGGCTTCGTCGTCGCTGCCGCGGCCGGTGCTGACGATCGACAGGTCGCCGGGGATCGACGCGCCCAACTCGTGGGCGGCGAGGATCGCGCCCTGCGGGCCGCGCATCGTCTCGTACATCGCGCCGGTGGCCTGGCGATCTTCGAGCAACTGCCGGGTCAGGCGATGCGCCGCGGCGCGGCTGTCGGCCCAGGCCTCGGTGTCCGCGTCGTACATCACCAGGTTGCGCTGGGGCAAGCCGGCCTCCCGCATCGCCTGGCGCATGCCCTGGGTCATCAGCTTGCGGCGCTCGGAAGCGGCCGGCTCATGCTGCACGAAGGCGATGCATTCGTGGCCGGCGTCGAGCAGTTGCCGGGCCTTGAGATAGCCGCTTCGGACCCAGTCGGGATGGATCGCCCACATGTTGTGCGTCAACGAGACCATGGGGAACTCGGCCAGCGCGACCACGGGCAGGCCGAGGTTGTCGAGGTTGGCGGTGGCGGCGTTGTTTTCCGGGCCGGACTTGGGGATGACGATCACGCCTTCGACGCGATCGCGCTGGTCGATGATGCGGTGGAGGTTGGCGTAGTCGGTTTCGGGGGTGAGCTTGAGTTCGACCAGCGCCATGCCGCGCTGCACGGCCTGGGTCTCGGCATGGTGCAGGCGAATCCAGGTGGCATAGCTGAAGAAGTTGGGATAGGCGAAGACGAGGGTCTTCAGGTCCTTGCCGCCGGTCTCGAGGTCGTGGACGACGGTGCGTTCGCGGCTGGCGAGGAAGGCACCCTTGCGGGGGACGCGTCGGACGTAGCCTTCCCATTCGAGCTCGCGCATCGCGCCGTCGACGGTGAGGTAGGCCGCGCCGAACTCGGCCGCGAGGGCGCGGACCGACGGCAGGCGCGTTTCGAGGGGCCAGGTCTGGAACTGCTCGATAAGCCGCTCCTTGATCGCCTGCTTCAGGTTGGGCGGGAGTGTTGCCATCTGATACATATCAGTGTGCCACAAGATCAGGTTGAGTCAAGCAGATTGGCGGTTCAATGGGGAAAATTTTGCGATAGGGGGGTGCCTGCGGTGCGCGCATCGCGGTGGGGCCGCCATGGGCCTGCTCAAATCGTGGGCAGCAGGCGGCCGTCCTGGCGTAGAAATGGGCGTTGGTACCGGTTTTGCATCGCGGGACTGCCCGAACGCCCATCAACAGGGGCGCTCAACGAATTGGGGACAACCCGCACGACCTGGAGGCATGTATGTTGGTACATCAACGACGTTGGCTTGTCGGTATCGCCGCGGCGGCCCTGTGGCTGGGCATCGTGGTCGTTGCCGGCCAGGCCCAGGAACTGACCGAAACCGAGCCGGCGGCGGCCCAAACCATCGAGGCGGTCGCGGCCGATATCGGGCCCGCGCAGGTGCCCGACCACGGCAACACCGCGTGGATGCTCACGTCCACCGCGCTGGTCCTGCTCATGGTGCCGGGCCTGGCGATGTTTTACGGCGGGCTGGTGCGAACGAAGAACGTCCTGGGCACGATGATGCACTGCTACGCGGCGATGGCGATCATCGGCGTGGTCTGGGCCGTCTGCGGGTTCGCCTTCAGCTTCGGCAAGAACGAGATCATCCCCGGCTGGCTGGCGTGGGATTCGGACCTGTTGTTCATGAAGGGCATCGACAACACGGTCGGCAACTGGGGCGACGGCCTGCCGGATTACGTGTTCGCGATGTTCCAGGGCAAGTTCGCCATCATCACCCCGGCGCTGATCGCCGGCGCGTTCGCCGAGCGCGTCCGCTTCCGGGGCTACTGCCTGTTCATCCTGTTGTGGTCGCTGGTCGTGTACAACCCGCTGTGCCATTCGGTGTGGGGCGGCGGTTACCTGGGCAGCAAGGGCGCGATCGATTTCGCCGGTGGCACGGTCGTTCACATCTCGGCCGGCATCAGCGGACTCGTCGCCGCGCTGTACCTCGGCGCACGCCGCGGGTATCCGCGCACGGCCATGCATCCGAACAACCTGGTCATGACGCTGATGGGCGCCGGGTTGCTGTGGGTCGGCTGGTTCGGGTTCAACGCCGGCAGCGCGGTCGCCAGTGACCTGAAGACGGCCCAGGCGTTGGCCGTGACGCAGGTCGCCGCCGCCGCGGGCGCGATGGCCTGGATCGTCATCGAAGGGTTGCATCACAACAAGGCGACGAGCCTGGGCATGGCCTCGGGCATCCTCGCCGGGCTCGTGGCGATCACCCCCGCCGCGGGCAGCGTCACCATCGTCGGCGCGATCGTGCTGGGCATCTGTGCCTCGATCGTCTGCTACCTCGCGATCCAGATGAAGAACAAGCTCGGCTACGACGACTCGCTGGATGTGTTCGGCATCCACGGCATGGCCGGCATCATCGGCGCGGTGGGGCTGACGTTCTTCATCCGTTCCAGCGAACGATCCATGGGCACCATGGAGCAACTCTGGGTGCAGGCCGAGGGCGTGTTGATCACCATCATCGGCGCGGGGCTGGCGACGGGGCTGCTGCTGGTGCTGGTCGACAAGACGGTGGGCCTGCGGATGCACGAACACGACGAGATGGCCGGCATGGACCACGCCCTGCACGGCGAACACGGGTACGGGCTGTTGAATTTGAACTGAGCGCAAGCCCGATGATGCGTTCGGACGCTTCGTCGGGATCACCACCGCGGCCCTGGCAATCCCGGCCAACCCTGCGGGAGGACCGGGCTTGGAGCGACACCAATGAAACTCATCACCGCGATTATTCAGCCGGACAAACTCGACCAGGTCCGTGAGGAACTGGTCAAGCAGGAGATCTACCGCATCACGGTCAGCCGCGTCACCGGGCGCGGCCGGGCCGAGGACGTCGACCTGTACCGCGGGCAGACGGTCCCGCTGGACCTGCTGCCCAAGGTCAGGTTGGAGATCGCCTGCAACGAGGAGTTTGTCGATCGGTGCATCGACGCGATCCAGACCGGCGCCCGCAGTGGGAGCATCGGCGACGGCAAGATCTTCGTCACGAACCTGGAGCGCTGCGTCCGCATCCGCACCGGCGAAGACGGCGGCCAGGCGATATAGAACGCGAAAAGCCAGGCCCGCGGCGGCGTGCAACGGTCACGGCGTGTTCATCGCCTGCATCATCGTGAACAGCGGCGCCGCGTCGGCGATCAGCCACAGCGTCAGGTACACGCCCACGAGCGCGGCCACGACGAGGTTGATCCGGAACATCACCTGCTTGTTCGACACGAACAACTCCAGCAGGATCAGCAACCCCGCCAGCGCCGCGGCACCGGCGACGTGCATCCACATCGGCACGCCGTGCATCGCCACCGTCACCCATGGCAAGGCGATGGCGTGGTCCTGAAAGATTGTCATGAACTGCGCGGAAACCAGCGGCAGGATGAGCGCCGCGAGCACGAGTCCCGCGGCGTTGCCCACGCTCAACCACAGGCTCGATTGCCGAGTCATCCGCGGTGACCATGGGCTCATGGGCGTTTATCCGCTGTTGCGGGTCTGGCGGGTGTGCACGAGGACGCTGAAGTGGCAGGCGTGCCAGCCGTTTTCGAGGCGGACGAGGATTTTATTGCGGCCGGCCTTGAAATGCACCTTGCGCATGCCCTCGTTCATCTGCCAGTTCTTCAACTCGTTGCTCGACTTCCAGACCGGCATGCCGTTGACCCACATGTCCGAGCGGTCGTCGGAGCCGATGGCGATCCACAGGTCGCGCGGCTGGTCGAGCCAGAGCTCGGTGTAGGCGTAGTAGATGGCGTAGGGTTGTTCGTCGACCGGGGCGACGCGGACGATCGGCGAGTTCATCCACGTCCAGGCGACGGGTTTGCCGCCCTTGCCGGGGTAGGTCGCGTCGAGGTCGATGATCGACTCGGGGGGGAAGACGGTCTCGATGTTCTTGCGGTCTTCGTTGGGGAACGGGCCGATGGTGTACCAGCCGCTGATGTAGAACCACTCGGCGGGTGTGCCGTCGGGGCTGATGCGTCGTCCGGCGTAGCCCTTGAAGTTGAGCTTGGGATTGTCGGGGGCGCTGCTTTCGAGCGAGCCGCCGCTGTCCTGGCCGGCGAAGCCCTCGACCGCGCCGTCGAGGTGCTCGCCCTCCATGCCGCCGGCGGCCATGGCCTGGCGCATCGCGACGCTGACGTCGGAGACGCTGCCGGTGACTTCGCTGGCGGCGGCGTTGAGCTTCTGGAGCATGGCGCGGCGGGCCTGCATCTGGCCCATGCCGGTGCCCGTCGATGCGTTGGTTGCCAGGCCCGTCTCGCTCAGGCTCGTCGCATCCGCCGCGGCCAGGGCCTGCTGCATGCTCATCGCCGCGGCCAGCATCGACCCCACCTGCGTGTTCGCTTCCTTCAGAACTTCCTTGTACGCGTCGATGTCCGCGGCGTTCTTGCTCTTCCTGGTCAGTGCCTCGGTGTCGATGGGCTGGCGATCGGAAACCGGGGCCTGCGTGTTCTGCATCGACCGTTCCATCGGCTGTTCGGTGAGCATCGACAGCTCCGCCGCGCGGGCCTCGCGATAAATCTCGCCGACGTTCTTCTCCAGCACCTGGGCCTGCTCGTACAACTCGGCCGGCTCCATCTGCTGCGTCGGGGCGTCGGCGACGGGTTCGGTCGGCTTGACCCTCTCGCTCTGCTGCTGCCGGGCCTGCTCCTTCGCCTTGGAAACGGCCTTGCCGGCCACCGATTGCAGCTTCTTCATCGCTTCACGCTGGGCAACGACCGCCTGCTCGATCTCCGCCTTGTGCGTCGGCTCGTCGGTCAGCCGCTTTTTGGCGGTGTCGACGTCCCTCTGCGTGCGCTTCTGGCTGTTGTTCAGCTTCTCCGGCGGGTTCTGCGACATCATCTTCTCGAAGTTGTCCCACCGCTCCTGGTTCTTCTCGTAGTCGTTGGTCGCGCGTTCGACCTGGTTGGCCCGGTCGGACAGGTTGTTGCGCGCGGTCTGGAGAACCTGCCGCGCCTCCGTCTGCATCTGCCGCGCTTCTTCCCATTCCTCCTGCAGGGACTCGTCCTCGACGAAATCCATCAGACGGTCGGCGTTTTCCATCAACGCCGTGGTCTTCTCGTTCTCCTTGATCGCGTCCTGCTGCGGCTCGCGGGCCTTGTCGACCTGTTCAGGGATCGGCTTGGACTGCTCGACCATCTTCTCGACGGTCTTGCGGTCGGCGTTCCTGGCCACCTGCTGCACGGCCTTCTCGACCTTCTCCACCTCCTTCATCGACTGGGTTTCAAGGTCGGCGATCTTCTCCTGGCTTTCGAGGACCTTGTCCATGGCCTCCTGGAGGCGCTCGGCCAGATCCTTCTGCATCTGCTGCTGGAACTGATCGAGCTGCTCGAAGCGCTGGTCGCGCCGCTGGGTCACGTCCTGCTGAATCATCTGCAGGTCGTCGACCTTCTGCTGGAGTTCCTTGACGTTGGCCTGCTCGATCGATTCCTGCAGGCGCTGGGCTTCTTCTTCGCTGAGCACGATCTCGCGCTCGCGCAGCTTCCGCTCGATGTAATCCCGGGCGGGGATCGAGGCGATCCACGCCAGCAGCAGCACGTGCAGGATGACCGAGATGATCAGCCAGATCGAGCGGGGCGACTGCGGGGCGTCGTAGTTCCGGTCAGCGTCGTTCCTGGGTGTGGATGCCATAGTTGCGCAGCCCTTCGTAGGCCATCAGGTCGAGCAACTGCACGAGCCGGCCGGCCGGGGCGTTGCGATCGACCTCGAGGCGAATGTGTCGATGAGGATTTTCCGCGGCGACCTGGCGGAGCTGATCGTGGATCGACGCCTGGCCGTGGGCGGTGGCGCCGATGTAGAGCACGCCCTCGGCGTCGATGCCGAGCTTGAGCGTGTCCCGGTCGGCGGCGAGGCCCGCGGTGATCGCCGGCGGCGGCAGCTCGACCTTCAACTCCTCCTCGGGCTTTTTCATGACCGTGGCCACGAGGAAGAAGATCAGCAGCAGGAACACGATGTCGATCAGCGGCGCGATCTCCAGCGCCGCGTCGTTGTCCTGGTCGGTGTTAACGCGCATCGGCCTGCTCCTTCGGCGTGACCCATTCCATCAACAGGTCGCCCGCTTCTTCTTCTAACGCGATGGACAGCATCTGGGTTCGACTCTTGAAAAAGTGGTAGGCGATCAGCGCCGGCACCGCGACCACCAGGCCCACCACCGTGGTCATCAGCGCGAAGCTGATGTCCTCGGCCATGATCGACGGGTCGCCCATCTCACCGGCCAGCGCCACCGACTCGAACGCCCCGACCATGCCGATGACCGTCCCCAGCAGGCCCAGCAGCGGCGCGACCGTGCCGATGACCAGCAGCGGGTAGCTGCGCTGCATGTGGCGGCGGATGTCGCGGCTGGCGATGTCCGAGCAGTAGACGTTCAACTCGTCGGCGTCGACGTGGCGGTGCTCGACCAGGGCGATGATGATCTTGCCGAGGGTGCTGCGGCTGTTGGCCGCGGTCTGCTTGACCGCTTCGGAGTCGCCGGCCTCCCAGTGCTGGCGGGCGCGTCGGGCCAGGCCCGGCGGCACGATGTTGCCCTTGTTCAGGTTGACCAGGCGCTCGAGGATGATGGTCAGGCCCACCACGCTGAGGATCAACTCGACCACGCCGACCCAGCCGGTCTTGCGGAGGCGGTTGATCCACGGCGTGCCGCCCGAGGCGCCGGCCGCGTTGGGGTCGGCGGTGGCGTTGGGATCGTTGGCGTCGGCGAGGTTGGCGTCGTTGGCTTCCAGGGCCGGGCCTTCCTGGGCCCAGGCGGTCGAGATCCACTGCGAGCCGGCGAAGGCTGCCACCAGCAGCATCACCATCACGGAAATCTGAATCATCGGTCGTGTCATGGCATCTCCATCGTTGTGCCGGTTGAGGCCCAGGCGGGCTTGTGGGTCAATAGACGTCGATAATGGTCCCTGTGGCTCACCGATTCGGCGAGCCCCTCATGGTAGCCCACGCTCCGCAGAAGTTGCAGGAATGTCGTTAAACCGTCAGTTGGCGACGATGTTGGTCCAGGGGGTCACTCGGCGAGGGCCCGCCTCAAAGCCTCGATCAACGTCGGCAGGTCCTCGCGGATCGTGTTGCAGAGGATATCGATTCGGACGATGTCATAGCCGTGGATGAGCAGGTTGCGCATGCTGGTGGCCTGACGCCAGGGGATGTCGGGGTGCGCCGCTTTGATGTCGGGTGAAACCTTGGACGCAGCTTCCCCAACAACTTCGACCAGCCGAGTCAACGCCAACTGGAGCGTTCGATTCGCTTCGACCGCCTCCACCTCGCGCTCCCCGAGCAATTCGACCGCTTCGGTCGCGTGACTGAGCATGTGTTGCATGCGCACCCGGGCTTCATGCTGCGTCATAGCAGACCTCCGCGGTGGCGAGGATGCGATCACGCAACAGCGGATCCAGCGCATTGGCCAGGGACAGGTCAACGGGCCGACCGAGCACCTCTTCCAGGTCACCCTGAACCGTGGCCAGCTTGAAGTAGGTCAATGCCGCATCGGCCTGCGGCGTGAACTGCACCAGGACATCGACGTCGCTGCGACCCGGATCGAAATCCGCGCGCAGAATCGATCCGAACAGCGACAGGCGACGAATGCCGTGTCGTTGGCACACCGGGGCGATCGCATCGGTATCGATGGGCAAGTGCATTGTCATACCCGCCATTTTAGCCTAATTGGCGACGATGTTGACCATGCGGCCGGGGACGTAGACGACCTTGCGGATGGTCTTGCCGGTCAGGTGGGCCGCGACGTTGGGGTCGGCCTCGGCCAACTCGCGGACGGCGGCCTCGTCGGCGTCGGCGGGAACGGTGATCTTGCCGCGCAGCTTGCCCATGACCTGGACCGGCAACTCGATCGTGTCCTGCAGGAGGTATTGCTCGTCCGCCACGGGCCAGGCTTCAAACGCCAGCGTTTCGGTATGGCCCAGGCGCGACCACAGTTCCTCGGCGATGTGCGGGGCCATCGGCGCGAGCATCAGGATCATCGGCTCGGCCACGCCGCGCGGCAGGCGATGCCACTTGACCACCTGGTTGTTCAGTTCGATCAGCTTGGCGATGGCGGTGTTGAACGACAGGCGGGCCATGTCGTCGGTCACGCCGGCGATCGTGCGATGCACCGCCCGCAACTCGTCGTCGCTCGCCGCATCGTCGACGACGCGCAACGTGTCGGTCTGTTCATCGACGAAGTTGCGCCAGACGCGCTGGAGGAAGCGATGCACGCCGATGATGTCGCGCGTGGCCCAGGGCTTGGACGCTTCGAGCGGCCCCATGTACATCTCGTAAAGCCGCAGCGTGTCGCAGCCGTACTCGGCACAAACGTCGTCGGGACTGACGGCGTTCTTCAGGCTCTTGCCCATCTTGCCGTACTCTTCGGTGACCGGTTTGCCGTCGTGGAAGAACCGTTCGCCGGCCTGGCCCTGCACGTCCATCGCGGGCTTGCCGTCGGCGTTGACGACCTCGAGCGCCGGCACGACCACGCCGCGCTCGTCGCGGTAGCAGTACGCCTGGATGTACCCCTGGTTGAACAGCCGGCCGAACGGCTCGGGC
>CAYYPN010000113.1:2264-8752 GCA_964473545.1 uncultured Planctomycetaceae bacterium | reverse complement strand
GGGGTGGATGATCGTGCCGCCGCCGATGGTGCAGCGTTCACGCACGACCACGCCGGGCCAGATCGTGCAGCCGCCCCCGATCACGGCGTGATCCATGATCGTGATCGACCCATGCAGCATCGTGCCGGGTCCGATCTGCACATGGGCGCCGATGACGCAAAGCGGTCCGATGCGGGCCGACGAAGCGATCCGCGCCGTCAGGTTCACCTCCGCCGAATCGTCCACGCCGTCGTTGGGCAACACCGGCGGCGGGGCGAACCGCTCCAGCACCCGGGCCAGGGCCAGGTCGACGTCACCGACCGCGATCAGCGCGCGGCCGTCGCCCGGTTCCAGGTCGAGCTTCGCGTCAACCAGCGCCGCGCCGGCGTTGGCCGTCGCCCACTTCTTCGCGTGGGCCGCGTCGCCGATGAACGTCAGGTGATCGGCCTGGGCGCGGTCGAGCACCTCGACGTCGGCGATCGTGATCGTCGCCGCGCCGCGCAGCTCGCCCTCGACGAGCGCCGCAATCTCGCCACTGGTCATGGTCATGGGGTTGGACTTACCGGCCGCCCTTGAAGTCGGCGTTGAGCTTCTGCTTGACCCGCTCGGTGATGTCCAGCTTGTCCGCGGCGTAAAGCACCTTGCGGACCTGGATCAGCCCGGCGATCTGCTGCTGGTTGGCGTTGGAAATGTCGGGCATGTGATCGCGGAACAACACCAGGTCGTAACCCTCGGCCTTGGCGATGTTCTCGACGACGTGAATGATCTTGCGGTAGATCGCCTCGAGTTGCAGGGCCTTCTCCTGCTCGATCTCACGCTGGGCCACTTCCAGGTGCACGCGCAACTGGATCAGCGCCTCGCGCAGCTCGTTGCGCTTGGCCTCGTAGTTCGGCGAGGTCGGGTCCATGATCTCCAGGTCGCCGCGCAAGGCGTTGATCTCCTGGCGCTTCTCCTGCTCGAGCTGCTGCAGTTGCGAGATGCGGCCCTGGATGGTGGCCTCGATGTTCGAACGCTCATCCGACTCGTTGAACACCTTCTCCACGTCCACCACGGCCACGGCGACCGGCTGGGCGGGACCGGCCTGGCCCCGCAGGCTCACGGCGAAACCCGCGGCCAGCACCACCGCCGCCGCACTCATCATCACCATCATCTGACGCATGTTCATAGCCAAGGCTCCTTGTTGCAGTCTTTTCAAATTCACGGCAGGTCGTTCACGGACCCTACGCGGCCCGTGTCCTGCGTTCTACGCTCCCGCTCTCATCCCGGTTTGCTCCGGTGCGGGTCAGAACGGCACCGCCAGCGAGAAGCTGAACAGCCGCCGCTCGTCGCCCTCTTCCTTCAGCAGCGGGTACGCCAGGTCAAACGCGAACGGCGCCTGGCCGAGGAACGGCAGGCTCAGGCGGACGCCCGCGCCCACGCTCAGGCGCCACTGGTCGACGCCGAAGTCCTTCTGCACCGTGCCCGAGTCGATGAAGAACACGCCGCGCAGGATGTCCTGCATCGACCCGTCCGGCGAGGGCGAGCCCCAGATCGGATAGTTGTATTCGGCGCCGACCAGCCACATCCATTCGCCGCCCACCGGGTCGTCGCCGACCAGGCCGGTGTCGTTGCGGATGCCGCGCGGGCCCACGCCACGGAACTCGAACCCGCGGAACGACGAGTGACCGCCGGCGTAAAACCGTTCGAACACCGGCGTGTTGTCGGAGGGCAGGCTGTAGCCCAGCTCCGTGCGCAGGCTCAGAACCGTCTTGCGGCCGAAGAAGTCCTCATCCACGGTGAAGAAGGCGTGGCCTTCGGCGGTCAGTTGGATGAAGTCGTAATCGCCGCCCAGCCCGACGTATTCGACGCCGGCCGAGACGCGCGTACCGCGCGTCGGGAAGATGCGGCTGTCGACCGTGCTGCGGAACACGTCGAACCCCAGCCCGGCCAGCACCGAGTCGCCTTCGACGTCAAACACGTCGACCGGCGCGTCTGATTCCACGTCATCAATGCCGATCGTTTCATAACGCAGGCTCGTCGAAGCGGACCACACGTCGCCGAACCGCTTGCCCAGGCGGGAGAACAGGCCCAGGCGTTCCTCGTCGTACTGCGAGCGCTCGCGCGTGAAGAACTGCCCGCGCAGGGAGAGGAAGTAATCGCTGTCGAACAGGTAAGGATCGGACCAACTGATGCTGTAGCGCTGCAGCTCGTCGCCGGGCTGAATGCTCAGGCCGAACTGCTGCCCGGCGCCGCTGAACGCCTTGCCGGTGATGAATTCGCTCCAGCTCTCGGGCAGGTCGGCGATGTCGAAGTTGCGCTGGCGCAGGTCGAACGCACCGAGCAGGCCCGCGTCGGAGCTCAACGCCGCCCCGAAGCTGATCGAGCCGGTGCGCTGTTCCTTGACTTCGACGAGGGCGTCGCGGATCGGGTCGTCGGGCTCGCCCTGGACGGTGATCTCGGCATCGCTGAACAGGCCGGTCTGGCGAATCCCCAGCGCCGAACGGGCCAGGCCCGCGTGGTCGTAGGGTCGGCCCGGCTCCAGGGCCCGCAACTGCCGGCGGACCACGCGATCCTGCGTCGTCATATTCCCCCGCACGACCACGTTGCCCACGGTGTACTGGCGACCTTCGCCGATAATCACCAACAGGTTCACGCGCGAGGTTTCCGGCTCGAACAGCCGCTCGATCCGCACCTGCGTGTCGCCCCCGGCGTCGGTGGGCAGATACCCCAGCGCGCCATACAGATCCTTGATCGCCTTGACGCCGGCCCTCTGCTCGGCGGAGCTGAACACGTCGCCGCTCTTGAGCGGGATCGCTTCACGCAGCATCGCGTCGCTGAACACGCCCTCGCCTTCGATGCGGAATCGGATGTCGCCGACGGTGTACTTGCGGCCTTCCTCGAGGATGAACACGACCCGGGCGTCGGTTTGATCCGGGCTCAACTCGAGCTTGCGGCCGACGCGCACGTCCAGGTATCCCCGTTCCTCGTAGAACTCGCGGATGCGGGCGACGTCCTGGTCGAGTTGCTCCTCCGAAAGCTCTCCCTTGCTGAACAGGAAGAAGTACTCGTCGGTCTTGATCTTGCTTTCGATCTGTTTGGCGCTGAAGTGTTCGTTGCCTTCAAACCCGACCGAGCGCACCTTGACGCGGGGGCCTTCGCGGACGCGGAAGATCAGGACGTTGGATTCGTCGAGGGTTTCCTGATCGACGGAGACGTCGGCGAGGTAGTAGCCGGCATCGCGGTACTTGCGTCGGATCTGGTCGACGCCGCGCTCGATGAGAAAGTCATCGCGCGGGTCGCCGCCCCGCAGCAGGAGCATCGGCAGCAGTTCCTGGTCATCGAGATGCTTGTTGCCGACGACCTGCACGTCGGCGAGCAGGGGTTGCTCGTCGACGACGAAGGTGAGGACGACCGAGCCGTCGTCGCGTTGGGTGACCTGGGCGCGGACGGAGTCGAAGCGTCCGAGCCGGGTGATGTTGCGGATATCGTCGGTGACCTGTTGGGGGTCGTAGGGCTGGCCGGCCTGGGTGCGGACCTGGTTGAGGACGAACTGGGGGTCGACGCTGCTGACGCCGGTGACGCGGACCTCGGCCACGGGTCGACCGGCGACATCGACGCCCTGGCCGGCGGCGCGGCCGGTGAGCACGAGCAGCCCGAGGATCATGCACGTTGCCGTCACGTTCCGAAGTAGTTGCACGTTGATCTTCCGCTAGGCGTGAGCGAGATCGCCGGGGTCTAAAACCGGCGGTAAAGAGCCGCTAGTGTAGTCGTGCCCGGAGGATGCAACAAGGCACGCGGCACGCTGTCACCGGCGGTTGATGCTCCTGCAAGCCGGCTCTGAGCGAGTCCCCGAGCGAAGAGTCGGGTAACCCGGCCCTTCGAGGACTCGGGGCCGGCCTGATCTGCTAATCTCTACGCCATGGCCATCACACTCAAGGACCTGTCCGAGCGGATCGGTGCGCGGCTGGAGGCGGGTCACGCCGACGAAGACCGCGCGATCCAGCGCTGCGCCCGCCTCGCCGACGCCGGGCCGGATGACCTGTCGTTTCTGGCCAACGTCCGCTACCTGGCCCAGGCCCGCGAGACCCGCGCCGCCGCCGTCATCGTCGGGCCCGACGTCGAGCTGCCCGGCAAGGCGCGGCTTGTGGCCGACGATCCGTACCTGGCCTTTCGCAATGCCGCGGTCGAACTGCACGGCTGGCGGCGGCAGCCTCATCCGGGCATCAGCGACGGCGCCTGGATCGACGAGACCGCCGAGGTCGGCGAGCTTTGCACGATCCGACCGTTCGCCTACGTCGCGCCGCACGCGGTCATCGGCCGGCGCTGCATCCTCTACCCCGGCGTGTACGTCGGCAAACACGCCCGCATCGGCGACGACTGCGTGCTCTATCCCAACGTGACGGTGTACGACCATTGCGTGCTCGGGCGGCGCGTGTGTCTGCACGCCGGCTGTGTGATCGGCAACGACGGGTTCGGCTACGCCACGTCGCAAGGCGTGCACCACAAGATCCCGCCCGCGGGCAACGCCGTCGTTGAGGATGACGTGGAAATGGGCGCCGGCTGCATCGTCGACCGGGCCACGATGGGCTCGACGATCATCGGCCGGGGCACGAAGTTCTCCAACGCCGTGACGATCGGCCACGGCAGCCGCGTCGGGCCGTACAACCTGTACGTTGCCCAGGTCGGCCTGGCCGGCAGCGTGACGACCGGGTCGCACGTGGTCATGGGCGGTCAGGTCGGCGTGGCCGGTCACCTGCACATCGGCGACCGCGCCCAGCTCGCGGCCAAGAGCGGGGTGATGACCGACATCCCCGCCGACGCCCAATATGGCGGGACCCCCGCCCAGCCGCTCGCCGACGCCAAACGCGCCTACCTTTTCACCCAACGTCTGCCCGACCTGATCGCCCGGATCAAGGACCTCGAACGCGAAGTGGCGAAGCTGCGCGAGTCACGGTGACGGCACGTCTTTGCAATAGCCGCGGCGTTACACGCCGCCGGCGAGCCACGAAAGAAGCACGTTGCTACGCAATACCACGTTGAGCCAGGGCGGCGTAGCCGCCCGGCTATACCCATCGTGGGTTTGTAACGGTTGTGCCGATCACATGGCCGCTTGCGCGGTCTTGATGCGGCATGTCGCGAGATTGGGTTGCCTGCGCGGTTGTGCGTATTGGATGTTCCGTTGGGGCCTGAAACCAGCGGAGGCACACTATGCCAGGCAAACGAATCGGTGCGCTGCTCATGCGGCGCGGACTGCTCACGGCCGAACAGGTCGACGCCATTCTCACCGAACAGAAGCACGCGCATCAGCCGTTCGGCAAACTCGCCCACGAGATGTTCGGCGTGCCCGAGCGCGAGATCTGGGATGCCTGGGCGCAGCAGGTCGGCCACCTGTGTCCGCGGGTGGACCTGGCCGTGGAGCCCAACGACGCGCACGTGCTGGGCCTGATCACGTCGGACGAAGCATCGCGTATCCGCGCGCTGCCGTTGCGATTCGAGTACGGCGAACTCGTGTGCGCGACCACCGTGATCGACCTGCCCGAAGCGGCAGCGACGTTGCAGCAGCGCACCAGGGCACCGATCCGGTTTGTCATTGCCGAGCGCATGCAACTGGATCGTTACGTCGCCCAGCGTTACGCCGCACGCGAAGCCGAGGTTCGACCGGCGGCGTGCAGCGCGTGATGAGCGGCATGATGCGCGTTGTGATCTGTCGCGCGGTCAACGGCGCCGGCGCAGCAGGGCGATGCCGCCGAGCGCTATGACGGCCAACGAGGTCGGTTCCGGCACGAGCGTGAAGCTCAGGTCATCCAGGGCGAAGTCGTTGCCGGCAAATGCTGTGGAAAGGTTCACGATCTCCAGCGTGGCGCTGGTGGCCGAGCCGCTGGCCCATTGGCGGGTGTGCTGTTCCCAGACGCCGGTGGAGCCTGGCGTGGTGAGGTCGTCTCCCACGGCCGCGCCGTTGACGCGCATCCGCAACGCCCAGTTGCCGCCGAACCATGAGCTGGTCCACGCGGCGAAGTCGTACAGTTGGTTGGGCAGGACGGTAACGGTCTGCCGCCAGGGGACGCCCTGGGCGGTATCGCCGTTGATGGCCATCATCAGGCCCTGGTCGGTGCCGAGGGTGTGGTCGTAGTAAGACGTGGCCGCGCTGTGGGCGTCGTGCGGATCGGCCAGGACGTCATACGAGGCCGCGGGAGTGATGTCGCCAGGGGCGTAGCTGTAATCGCTGGCAAAGCCGGTGTTGCCGGATTCGAAGTCACCGTTGACGATCAGGTTCGCGTGGGCGATTCCACACAGACAACCCACCGCGGCGACCAAAGGCATAAACTTACACATCTGACTTACTTCCTTGCAATGGGTGAACACCAACCAGGCGTGGTGGCGATACCACGGGGAAATATGACACACGATCGGGGCAAGTCAAATATATCTTTTACCGGGTCGAATTGTCCCGCAGGTCGCTGGGCCTTTGGCCGGTGACGCGTTTGACGCATGTGGCCAGGTACTGGCTCGTGCCGAACCCGCACCGCAGG
>CAYYPN010000113.1:0-2254 GCA_964473545.1 uncultured Planctomycetaceae bacterium | reverse complement strand
ACCAGCGGCAGGTCGGTCTGGCGGATGAGTTGTCGTGCGGCGCTGACGCGATGGCGCAGGTAGTAGTCGGCCGGCGTCATGCCGGTCTCAGCCTTGAAGATGCGATGCAGATGCGTCGCGCTGAACCCGACCGCCTCGGCCAACGCGCCGATGCTCAACGGCCGCTCGAGGTGACGGTCCATGATCGCCACGACCTGGTCGACGCGTTGCGACTGTGCGGTGGCGTCGGTTGGGGCGTGACCGGCGTCGGCCGCCGCGAGCAGCAGCTCGACCGCCGCGGTGCGGCAGCGGGCCTGCACCAGCGGCGGCGCGGGCATGCGCCTGGCCAGGTCGATCACCCGGGCGAAGTGCGGACCCGTTTCCACTGGTGCGGCGAACAGCCGACGCGGCAACGTCCGCAACGCCTCGTGCAACGCTCGCCCTTCCGCCGCCGGCATCCCCATCCACCCCCGCGGCATCCGCTCGGGCAGCCGCACCCCCAGCCAGTACAGCCGACACGGATGGATCACGTCATCCATCGCCCCGTGCGGTTCGCCCGGCCAGGTCACGTACACCTGCCCCCCGCGCTGGCTGACCAGCCGCCCCTCGACCCGCCAGGTAACCATGCCCCGCTCGATGTAACACAGCTCCATCGCCTGTCGATGCACGTGTCGACCCAGATGCCGCGCCTCGCGGAACACGTCGTAACCGCCATGCACCAGGTCCCCTGCCCCCGGCCCCGGAAAGGGTCGGCTCCACGAGTGACGCTGAGGGGAGTTCCTGGCCATGTTCAATATTCTAACATGCTCGCCGATGAACGACATCGCCGCGCGGCGCGGGAATGATTAAACGTGACGTTGCCCCGCGCAACGCGTCGGATTCGCCTGGCCTCAACGATGGATCAACATCATGACCCCGGAAACCGCACCCACATCGGACGCTGTCACCGTGGAGGCGACCGCCCAGCCCGCCCAGCCCAGCCCTTCGCGGGTCAGGTGGTATCGCTGCAAGGTCCCGCGTGAGGAGCTGGCAGCCTTGAACCGGCGCAGCGACCTGCTGGGTTTCGCCCAGACGCTCGGCTTCCTCGCCCTGCTCGCCGCCAGCGCCTCGGCCGCCATCTACTCCTGGCATCACTGGCCGTGGTATGTGACCGCCATCCTCGTGTTCGTCAACGGCCACTTCTGGCACTTCCTCATCAACGGCTTCCACGAACTGGTCCACGATTCGGTGTTCAAGACCAAGTGGCTCAACCGATTCTTCCTGCGCGTCTACTCGTTCCTCGGCTGGTACAACCATCACCACTTCTGGGCGTCGCACACCGAACACCACAAGTACACGCTCCACCCGCCGCAGGACCTGGAGGTCGTGCTGCCGCAGACCGTGCTGCCCAGGCACCTGCTGACGCGCGGCCTGGTCAACTGGCGCTATCCCTGGCATGTCATCCGGGACACCGCCCGCACCGCATCCGGCTACATCGACCCCAACGACCAGTGGACGAATCACCTGTTCCCCGAGTCCGAGCCCGAGCGGCGGCGTGAGTACTTCAACTGGGCGCGGATCGTGCTCGTCGGCCACATCCTCCTCCTTGCGGTGAGCCTGGCCATGGGTTGGTGGGCGGTGCCGCTGGTGATCGTGTTCCCGTTCATGTTCGGCGGCTGGCTGCACACGCTCTGCAACGCCGCCCAGCACATCGGCCTGACCGACAAGGTCCCCGATTACCGCCTGTGTTGTCGCACGATGTATCTCGACCCGTTCCTGCAGTTTCTGTACTGGCACATGAACTACCACACCGAGCATCACATGTACGCGGCCGTGCCCTGCTACAAGCTCGGCCGGCTGCATCGGCTGATCAGACACGAGATGCCCGAATGCCCTGACGGGCTGGTCGCGACGTGGCGGGAGATCTTCGCCATCCAGCGCCGCCAACGGGTCGAACCCGACTACCAGCACAAGCCCGAGCTGCCCGACCACGCGCCGGCGCGGCTGACGTGATCGGCTATTGGGAGGCCTGTTGTCAGGCCGGGGTGGGGGGTCAGCCCGCCTCCCGGCGGCCTCCCGGCGGTAACCTCGCGTACGCACGAGGCTTGGCTTCATCGACACCACCCGGCCAGCCTGTCGGTCCGATGTCAGGCCTGACAGGGCGAAAAAAATCTTCACATTATAAACACTGTCACAGGAAGTTGTTGCGAATACTCACCTGAACAGGGGGGACAACGGCCGCCGTGTGCGAGCATAAATCCTGGCGGGGTCAGGCGGCTTGGCGTTGGGCGTGCCA
>CAYYPN010000112.1:1969-8809 GCA_964473545.1 uncultured Planctomycetaceae bacterium | reverse complement strand
GGCCGCTTCGTGAGCTTCGGCGACGGCGAACGCCTCGTCGGCGTTGCGGAACAGGGCCAGGCCGCTCTGGCTGGTGTCGCCGCCTTCTTCGAAGAGGGCGATGCCGAGCATGTCGCCGGACCCGAGGTTGTGGCCGGCGGCGACAGCGCTTTCACCGGCGCCGAGGCTGTGGGGGCTGTCGGCCTGGGCGAGCATGGCCGCGTCCTGCTGGCGAAGCATGAACGCCCGCTCGGCGGGGCTGGTGCTGCAACCGGTGGCCACCAGGACCAGGGCCGCGCCCAGCGTCAATCCAAGAACCTTTCGCGTTGTCGTGTTGGTCGAGATCATCGCAAACCTCCGTGCTCGTTTCGTGGTGTGGTCTACCACCTGCGTTGCCGACGGGTCCCGTGCCGGCGTTTTTTTCATCGACCCCAACCGACGATATAACCAGTGCGGTCGCAAGCGCGACGCGTGACTTTTTTTCCAAACCAAATCCAGACGCTACATCCGCTACAACCTGACCCGATCCCACAACCGGCCCGGAAATCACCGGCACGCCGCGATTCATCCGTTTAAGGGGTCGTCACACGCCATGCGCGATGGCCTGTGGCGCGCGTGCGGTTTGTGACGGTCGCGGTGACCTGTCGATGGGGGGAAACCGGCGAATTCTCTTTGCTTCGGGAGGATGTGAATCGTACTGGTTGAATCACGCCGCGCAGGTGCCCGGTCACGCGATCAAGAACGTGTCACCGCGGACCGATCTGCGTGCAGCGAGACAAAGGAGTACGCAGTCTCATGCCATTCGGCTTTCACCACCGCAGGCACAGTCCCATCGGCGTCAACCTCGGCGTCGAACAGGTGCGACTGTTGCAGTTGACCACCGGACCGGAGCCGGCCATCGCCGCCGCCGCCGCGCGGGCCGTCCCGCCCGAGCTGCGCGATGAACCGGCGGCCCTGGCCGAGTTCCAGGCCAAGGCCGTCGCTGATCTCGTGCGCGAAGGCGGGTTCGTCGGCCATGACGCCGTCGTCGCCATCGCGCCCTCGGCCATGTTCGTCCAGCACGTCCGCCTGTCCCACGCCGACGGGCCCGAGGCCAACGGTGAAACGGCCGACTACCTCCAGCAGGCGCTGGGGATGGATGCGTCGCGTCTCGTAGCCCGGCGGGTCGATGTGTGTGATATCGCCGTCGACGGCGGGTCGCGCCATGAAACGATCCTCCTCGCCGCGTCGCGCCGGCAGGTCATGCATTATGTGGCCCTGCTCGGCAAGGCGCGGTTGCGGACGGTGGGGGTACACGGCGAGCCGCTGGCGATCAACGCCGCCTTCGCCGACCGCTTCCGCCGCGCCGGCGACGAGAAGCACACGACCTGTTACGTGGACATCGGCTCGGCGACGACCAAGGTGACCATGGCGCACGGGTCGAAGCTGGTGTTCGCCAAGACGATCTCCGTGGCCGGGGCCGAGTTCGATCGCCAGTTCGCCGAGCAGTTGCAGATCGACCGGGCCGAGGCCCGCGACCGCCGCCGGCGACAGGCCGAGGGCTGGCCCGACGCCAACACCCCGACCGAGCCGACCGACCATCCGGCCAACGCCAACGCCTCCCCGACGTTTCAGCCCGCCCGCCGCACCGGTGTGGCGCTGCTCGAGTCGGCTTCGCCGGTCCCCGAAGCGATCGCCACCGAGGGCGAGATGCTCGATTGTCTCGTCGACGAGCTTCGCCTGTGCGTGGGCTATCACGGTTCGCTGTTCAACAACCGCGCGATCGAGCGCATCATCTTCCTGGGTGGTGAAGCTTATCAGGCCGAGCTTTGTCGGCGGATCGCCGAGTCGGTCGGGTTGCCGGGTGAGTTGGGCGATCCATTGGGCGCGCTCGGCCGCGCCCCCGACGCCAAGCCTCCCGTTGGCGTCAATCTCCGTCAACCGCAACCGGCGTGGGCCGTGTGCCTGGGGCTGTGCCGACTCGCCGACACCGGAGGTGCCGCATGACCGATTCACGAGTCGACTTTCTGCCGGAAGATTTCATCGAACGCCGCGTCCAGCGCCGGACCAACATCATCTGCCTGGTGTTGTTCGGCGTGGTGTTGATCGGCGTGGTGGGGGCGTACGCCGTGACGCGCACGCAACTGCATATGGCGATGAACGAGCGCGCCCGCATCAGCGAGGCCTACGAAGAAGCTGCCCGACGCATCGCCCAGCTCGACGAACTGCAACAGCAGAAGCAGGCCCTGGTCCGCAAGGCCCGCCTCACCGCCACCCTTGTCGAGCCCGTCCCCCGCAGCAACCTGCTCGCGGCACTGGTCAATCGCATGCCCGACGCGGCCAGCATGGCCCAGCTCTCGCTGTCCAGCACGAAGATCAAGTCCGCACCCCTCGCCAAGCCCCAAGGCTCGGCCCTCGCCGGCGCCCAGGCCCAGGCCAACGGTCCGGATGACGCCGCCACGGTCCAGCCCGAACCCGTCGATCGCTACCGCGTGAACCTGTCCCTGGTCGGGCTGGCGCCGACGGACATCCAGGTGGCCCAGTACATGGCGGACCTGGCGCGTTGTCCGCTGCTCGAAAGCGTCGACCTGATCTACTCCGAGGAGAAGCGCGTGGCCGACGTGAACATGCGCCGGTTCAAGATCGACATGGTGCTCGACGCCGACGCCGACATCCGCGCCATCGAGCCGATCCACATGGCGAGGAAGGACTAACCCATGCGTTTAGGCATTCGTGAAGCTGTGTTCTTTCTGGTGCTGCTGGGCCTGCCCTGCGCGGCGTACTTCAGCGTGTTCGTTCCGATGAACGAAGACATCGAAGCCATCCGCGCCGACAACGCCGGCCGCCAGGCCAAGCTCGATCGCCTCGAAGTCGCCCGCCACATCGAAGACCTCGGCCGGGAAATCGCCAAGCTCAAGGACGCCGTCGAACTCTTCGAAGCCAAGCTGCCGGCGGAAAAGGAAGTCGAAGTCATCCTCCGCGAAGTCTGGGAGATGGCCGCGGCCCACAACCTCAACCCGCGCAGCGTCCGTACCGCCAAGCCCATCCCCGGACACATGCACAGCGAACTGCCCATCCGCATGGAGATCGTCGGCGACTTCGACGGGTTCTACAGCTTCCTCCTCGCCCTCGAACGGCTCGACCGCATCACCCGCATCCACGAGATGGATCTCAAGGCGCTGCCCGACCGCAACGGCCACGTGCAGGCCAAGTTCACCCTGAGCATCTTCTTCGAACCGTCCCGCGCCGGCTCACAAGGAGCCTGATCACCATGACCACCTGGCAACCACTTACCGATGCTACGTCCACGCCCCCGGAAGGGGACGAGGCGCTCGATGCCGCGACATCGTCGGGATCGGAGCCGGCCTGGCCGGAACTGACCGGCGACCAGGCGGCGTTCGCCGACGCCTCCGACGCCACCCCCTCGCGCACCGGCAAACTGGGCGAAGGCATGATCGTGCTCGGCGTCGTCCTTGCCGTCGCCGCCGGTGCCCTGTGGGTCATGCGCGCCAGCGGCGCGGTCAACGTCACCGAACCGGCCTCCGCCATCGAACTCAAAATCGAGCAGGCCCTGGCCCAGATGACCGGCCAGTCCATGCCCGCGGCTTCCGATGACCTGGGCACCTGGATCAACGATTCCGACAGCCTCATCCAACGCTTCAACGACGACGGCACCGAGAAGCAGGTCCCCTTGAACGACCTGGTGCGCAATCCCTTCGCGCTGGCCCGCGGCAAGCCGACCGCCGAAGCCGGCCCCACCGCCGCCGTCGACCCCGAAGCCCAGCGCCGCCAGCAGCGCGTGCGCGACCTGCGCAACGAACTGCAGGGCCTGGAACTTCAGACCGTCATGAGCGGCCGCTCGCCCCTGGCCGTCATCAGCGGCCAGGTCGTGCGCGAAGGCCAGACCCTCGGCAGTTTCACCATCGCGAGCATCGAACCCCGCACCGCCATCCTCACCGCGGAAGGCAACACCTATCGGTTGAGCATGAATCAACCGAGCTTCGGCGGAGCTGCGGCACATGACTGAGTTGGATCACAACCTGACGATCGATCCGCCGGTCGAGTCCGCTGACGATGCGCCGACCGACGCGACGTTGGCGTCGACGAACACCGAAACGATGGATCTCGGCCAGCGCCTGTTGGCGGAAGGTCACGTCGAAGCGTCGCAACTGGCCCAGGCCCGCAAGGTCCAGCGCCAGACCCCCGGCAAGCGTCTGGCCGACGTGCTGGTTGAACTCGGCGTCAGCGAAGTCGAGGTTCAGCGCAACGCGGCCGAGCTCGCCGGGCTGGATTTCGAACGGTGCGACGTGGACTCGGTCGACGTCCGATCGCTGGACAAGCTCGGGACGGAGTATTGTAAAGCCAATGGCGTCATGCCTTTGCGCGAGGTCGGCAGTCGCGTCGTCCTCGGTGTCACCGACCCCCAGCGCCTGTTCATGCTCGACGATGTCCGCCGTCGCCTGCGTCGGCCGCTCAAGGTCGTCATGGTGTGCGCGACCGACATCGCCGCCGTGGCCGAGGCCCTGACCGAAGACGAGCCGGACGATGTCGCGGTCGATGACATCATCAAGGACATCGCCGAGGACGACGTCGAAGTCGTTGACGATGTCGAGGAAGATGTCGATCTCGAGAAGCAGGCCGGCCAGAGCCCGGTCATTCGCTTCGTGAATTACCTGATCTACGACGCGGTGAAAAACGGCGCGTCCGACATTCACGTCGAGCCGCAGGAAAAGCGCCTGCGCATCCGCTACCGGATCGACGGCGTGCTGTTCGATGCGATGAGCCCGCCGCACGGGATGCACGCGGCCATCGTCAGCCGTTTAAAGATCATGTCCAACCTCGACATCTCCGAGCGCCGCCTGCCGCAGGACGGTCGTATCCGCGCCGTCGTCCAGGGCCGCAAGCTTGACCTGCGCCTGAGCACGCTGCCGACCGGCTACGGCGAGAAGGCCGTCATGCGCATCCTCGACCAGCGCTCGATCAAGGTCACCCTCGCGCAGCTCGGCATGCCCGAAAACGCCCTGACCATCTGGCAGCACCAGATCACCCAGCCGCACGGCATCCTCCTCGTTACCGGCCCGACCGGGTCGGGCAAGAGCACCACGCTCTACGCTTCGCTCGGCCAGATGGATCGCAACCGCCTGAACATCAGCACCGTCGAAGACCCGATCGAGTATCACTTCGACGGCATCAACCAGGTGCAGGTCCACGAGAAGATCGGCATGACCTTCGCCGGCGCGCTGCGGTCGCTGCTGCGACAGGACCCGGACGTGATCATGCTCGGCGAAATCCGCGATACCGATACCTCGCGCATCGCCGTTCAGGCGGCGCTGACCGGCCACCTCGTGTTGTCGACGCTGCACACCAACGACGCGCCGTCGTCGATCACGCGATTGATCAACATCGGCGTCGAGCCGTTCCTCATCGGCGCGGCGGTCAACGGTGTGCTCGCCCAGCGACTGGTGCGCCGCATCTGCGAGCACTGCCGCCAGCAGGTCGAGCCTGAGAAACACCTGGTCGAACACCTGGAGATGCACGGCCTGGACGCGTCGCACGTGTGGCAGGGCGCCGGTTGCCCCAAGTGTCACAGCACCGGTTACGCCGGCCGGGTCGGCCTGTACGAAATGCTGGTGCTCGACGACAGCCTGCGCGATGCGATCGCGCGTCGACCCAACGTCACCGAGTTCCGCCGGCTTTGCGTGGAGCGCGGCATGCGCACGCTGCGCGAGGATGGTTTTGCCAAGGTGGCCGAGGGCGTCACCACGATTGAGGAAGTCCTGCGCGTTACGCATTCGACGATCTGAACACCCCACGAGCAGAGGACCGCGATATGACCACGATGACTCCCAACCCGACCGCCGCCCCGGCCAAGGCGCCCGACATCGACACGATTCTGCGCGCGGCGATGGAAGCCGACGCCTCGGACGTGCATCTCGTGGCCGGCCATCGGCCGATGGTCCGCATCCACACCAAGATGCAGCCGCTGCCCGATTACCCGACGCTCGGCGCCGAAGATGCGCTGGCGTTGATCCAGCACATGGCCGGGCCGGAAAGCCTGGAGCGGTTCGACCAGCAGAAGGATTCGGACTTTTCGTATGCGGTCGAAGGGCTGGGTCGATTTCGTGTGAACGCGCACATGCAGCGTCAGGGCCCGGGCATTTCGCTGCGTGCGATCAAGGAGGAGATTCCGCCGCTCGAAGCGTTGAACCTGCCCGCGGTGATCGAGAAGCTGACCTACCTGCCGCGCGGGCTGGTGCTGGTGACCGGGGCGACCGGTTCGGGCAAGAGCACCACGCTCGCCGCGATGATCCAGGCGATGAACCAGCGCTACGACGCGCACATCATCACGCTCGAAGACCCGATCGAATACGTCTTCCAGAGCGATCGTTGCGTGGTCGAACAGCGTGAGCTCGGGTCGGCCACGCCCAGCTTCGCCTCGGGTCTGAAGCATGCATTGCGTCAGGACCCGGACATCATCCTGGTCGGCGAAATGCGTGACCTGGAGACGACCGCCGCGGCGATCACCGCCGCCGAAACCGGCCACCTCGTGTTGTCGACGCTGCATACGAACTCCGCCGCGTCGACGATCGAGCGCATCATCGACATGTACCCGGCCACGCAACAGAACCAGATCCGCGCGATGCTGGCCGACACCCTGCAGGCCGTGCTCAGCCAGCAGTTGTTCAAGCGGGTGGACCAGTCGGGCATGGCCCCGGCGCTGGAGGTGCTGCTGGCCACGCCGGCGGTGCGCAACCTGATCCGCGAGAACCGCACGTTCGAGATTCCCAACGTCATCGAGACCAACCGCGCGATGGGCATGCAACTGCTCGACAACGCCATCGCCTCGCTGTTCTTCAACGGCATGATCAGCCGCGAAGACGC
>CAYYPN010000112.1:0-1959 GCA_964473545.1 uncultured Planctomycetaceae bacterium | reverse complement strand
GCGGTCCATCCGGACAAGCTGAACCGTGACCTGGCTGCGTAAGAAACGGAATTCGCTATGCCGCACTTTCGATACGAATTGCAGACGGCCAACGGCGGGACGAGCGCGGGGGTGATCGCCGCGGCCAGCGCCGCCGAGGCCTCGCGCCGGCTTCGCCCGCAGGGCAAGGTCATCAGCATCCGCGCCGACGGCAAGGCCGGCGCGAAATCCCTCGCCGAACGGTTCAAGGAGATCAACCACACCTCCGGCCCGTCGATGAAGGACATCCTCGGGTTCACCACGGAGCTGGCGGTGATGATCCGCGCCGGCATCAGTCTCCGCGCCGCCATCGAGGGCAT
This sequence comes from uncultured Planctomycetaceae bacterium, assembly GCA_964473545.1. Classification (GTDB taxonomy): domain Bacteria; phylum Planctomycetota; class Phycisphaerae; order Phycisphaerales; family Zrk34; genus CAYWKS01. The sequence goes on along the minus strand of CAYYPN010000112.1, from coordinate 1,621 downwards.
CGCCGAGCAGGCGGAGAACCCGCGCTTCCGGGAACTGCTCGAAACGATCAAGCGCGACGTCGAATCCGGCAAGAGCTTCAGCGACGCGCTGGCCAAGCATCCGAAATACTTCAACCCGCTGTACGTGAACATGGTCCGGGCGTCGGAGATGAGCGGGTCGTTCGCCCGCATGCTCGACCGCATCGCCGCGTACCTGGCCCAGCAGATGGAAACGCGGGCGATGGTGCGCGGGGCGATGATCTACCCCGGCACGATCTTCACCATGGCGGTGGGGACGACGATCTTTCTGCTGACGTTCGTGCTGCCGAAGTTCGCCGGCGTGTTCGAGGGCAAGGAGAACCTGCTGCCCTGGCCGACGATCTTCCTCATGGGCCTGTCGGCGTTCATGGTCCAGTACTGGTGGGCGGTCGTCGCGGGGCTGGTCGTGCTGGGCGTCGGGCTGTTCGCGCTGACCAGGACGGAAGTAGGGCGGGTGTGGTTCGATCGGCTCAAGCTGTCGACGCCGGTGTTCAAGCGGATGTTCCGGGCGCTGTACATCAGCCGCTCGCTGCACACGATGGGCGAGCTGGTCAACGCGGGCGTGCCGATGCTCGACACGCTGGCCATCACCGGCGACATCAGCGGCAACGTCTTCTACCGCGGGCTGTGGCGCAAGGTTCACGGCGCGGTCAAGCAGGGCAAGAAGATCAGCTCGGAACTGCTGAAGACGACGTTGCTGCCGCGCAGCGTCGTGCAGATGGTTTCGGCCGGCGAAGAGTCCGGCAAGCTCGGCGAGGTGCTCGATGAGATCAGCACCTACTACGCCAAGCAGTTGCGCGACGCGATCAAGACGTGCACCGGCATGATCGAACCGATCATGATCGTGTTCATGGGCTCGATCGTCGGGTTCATCGCGATGGCGATCATCCTGCCGATCTTCAAGATGAGCGCGCTGGTGAAGTAAGGCCTGAGGTTGGTATTGACATGAAACGCACCGGCTACACATTGATCGAAACCGCCGTCGCGACCGTCATCGTCGCGATGGGTGTGTTGTCGATGATGGCGGCTCAACATTCGTTTCACGAACAGAGCGACGGGGCGCAGGCGGTGGCCACGGGGTTGAACCTGGCCAACGAGATTCGCGAGGCGACGTTGAACCTGCCGCTGGTGGATCCGATCACCGGCAAGATGACGTTCGGCCCCGAGCCGGGCGAGACGGCGGTGGCGCATTACGACGACCTGGACGACTTCGCCGGCGGCGGCGGGGCGGGCGTGACGTTCAGCCCGCCGATCGACTCGTTGCGCCGGCCGATCGGGAGTCTCGAGGCGTGGTCGCAGACGGTTCAGGTGGAGAATGTCAGTCCGTCGGACGTCGGCGGCAGCGCGGCCGCGGCGCACAGCACGAGCCTGATGCGGATGACGGTGATCGTCCGCCGCACGCCCGCCGGCGAAGCGAACCCGGTGGAGGTGACACGGATGAGCTGGCTTTGTGCCGGCGGATCGTGACCAGGGCCTGGATGCGCAACAAGCGGAGGCATTGGAGCGTTTGATCGTGGAAGACCGACAAGCTCGACAACGTGGCGCGGCGACGATTCTCGCGATGCTGTTCCTGGCGGTGTTCGCATCGCTGGCCGCGGCGATG
>CAYYPN010000111.1:0-8809 GCA_964473545.1 uncultured Planctomycetaceae bacterium | reverse complement strand
TGGGACAGAGAACAGTCGCTGACCCGGCAGATCAACGAGAACGGCGTCGGCGCCGACAGCCCGCAAAAGCTGCTGGAATACTTTGTCCGTAACGAGCGCCGCATGCTGTTCGGACTGGACAAGGTGCCGGCGGAGCTGCTGGTCTGGGTTGTCAATTCCACCGCCAAGGTGCCCGAGATGCAATGGGCGTTGCAGCGTTACGCCGGCGACCAGGCGATCGGACGCCAGTTTCACGCGGTGGGTTATGACGAGGAGCACCTGCGCGAGGGTCGACCCAAGCGGGTCAGCGCCGGGCCTTACACGCTGGACAACATCATGCGCTACGGCGGCGTGTGTGCCGACCAGGCTTACTTCGCGGTGAGCGTGGGCAAGGCCATCGGCGTGCCCACCGCCTTGGTCACCGCCCGCAGCGGCCAGGTCGGCCACGCGTGGGTCGGCTTCCTCCAGGCACGCGGCGGACAGGGCGCGTGGAACTTCGACGTCGGCCGCTACGCCGGCTACCAGGGCATCCGTGGCATCGTCACCGACCCCCAGACCGGCGACAAGGTCAGCGACAGCTACGTCAGCCTGCTCGGTGAACTCGTTGGCTCGAGCCTCGACGATCGCCACGGGTCGGCGGGCCTGGTCGATGCGGCCAAACGCCTGGGCGAGTTCACCGATCGACCGGGCAGCTTCTCGCCACCCGATTTGAATGCTGATCCGAACAGCCCCATGCGCAACGAGCCGCGCAAGCCGAGCGTGGACGTGCAACTGGACATGATCAACGCGGCGTTGAAACAGTCGGCGGGCAACGCCGATGCGTGGTACGTCGTGCGTGACCTGGCCAAGGCGGGGAAGATGGACCTGGCGCAGAAGAAGGCGTGGGCGGGGGCGGTGCAGAACATGGCCGGCCGCAAGTATCCCGACTTTGCCATGGACATTCTCGTGCCGATGATCCGCACGGTCGAGGATGCGGATGAGCAGAATCGTTTGTGGGAGGCGGCGTACCGGTTGATGCAACGGCGGCCGGACCTGGCGGCGGAGATCCGCGTGGCCCAGGGCGAGCTTTGGGAACAGCAGGGCGAGCCGAGCAAGGCGGGGCGTAGTTACGAGGATGTGCTGCGGCGGTTTCCGAATGCCGGGCCGTTTGTGATCGACGCGTTGCAGCGGACCGAGGCGATGCTCGCCGAGTCCGGTCGGGGCGATCGGGCGTTGCGGTTGTACGAGACGACCTGGCGGAAGATTCAGCCGCCGGATGAGATGGCGGCGCAGTTCGCCCGGCAGAGCAACTGGTACCAGGTGGGCATGCTCTACGTGGGCAAGCTCCGCGAAGCCGGCCGGGCCGACGAGGCGGACCAGACCCTGCGGCGGATCAACGAGCAGCTCGCCTGGGCCGGCCGCAACGACGACGATCGTTAAGCGACAGAACCCGTTAAAACCGCTGGCTTAGGGGCGAATACCCTTGCCCACATAAGCGGACAGGCATATCCTCGATACAGGCGCTATCCGCGCCTCAGCAGGAGCCACGCCATGATGGATCGTCGCCGCTTTCTCCAGCAGGTCGCCGCCTGGTCCGCCGGGAGTGCCCTGGCCGTGCCCATGTTCGATCTGGCCGAGGCTTACGGCCAGGCCGGCGCCGCGGCCAGCACCCTCGCCGTCGCCCGCGGCAAGGACTACGCCAAACTCGCCGTGGACGCCATCGAGGCCCTCGGCGGCATCGGAAAATTCGTCAGCGCCGGTGACAAGGTCGTCGTCAAGCCCAACATCGGCTGGGACCGCAGCCCCGAGCAGGCGGCCAACACGCACCCCGACGTGGTCAAGGCGATCGTGCGGATGTGCCTCGACGCCGGGGCCAAGCAGGTGCTCGTGTTCGATCGTTCGTGTAACGATGCCCGTCGCACCTACAAGAACAGCGGCATCGCCGCGGCGGTCGAATCGCTCGGCAGCGACCAGGCCCAGTGGAAGTACGTCGACAATCGTCTGTTCGTTCCCATCGACATCAAGGATGGCAAGGCGATGAATCGATGGGACCTGTACCGCGAAGCCCTCGATGCCGACTGCTACATCAACGTCCCCATCGCCAAGCACCACGGCCTGACGCGGCTGACGCTGGGTTTGAAAAACGTCATGGGCGTGTGTGGCGGTCGTCGCGGCCAGATCCACCAGAACATCGCCGAAAAGCTGAGCGATCTGAACGGCGTCGTCGCACCGAAACTTACCGTCATCGACGCCACGCGCATCCTCCTCCGCCACGGCCCCAGCGGCGGCAACCTCGACGACGTCGAGGTCAAGGACACCGTCATCGCCTCGGCCGACATCGTCGCCGCCGACGCCTACGCCACGACGCTGTTCGGCCTGGAACCGGTGGACATCGCCCCGACCGTGACCGCCGCAAGGCGAGGCCTGGGTGAAATCGACCTGAACAAGGTGAAGATCACCGAAGTCTGACCCCCGACCCCCGAAGGCTGACACGCACTGGGCCGCCGCATGAATCGTTCCCTCGGTATCTCCTGGCGCGGGTGGCGCAGGATCAGCCAGTTGGCGTTCCTCGCGTTGTTCGTCGCGCTGTTCCGGGCGACCGAACTCGGTGAGGGGGCGCGTCACGGACAATCGCTGAGCCTGTGGTTCCGCATCGACCCGTTGGTCGGCACGACCGCCATGCTCGCCGCCGGCAAGGTCATCGTCGCGCTGCTGCCGGCGATCGTGCTGGTGGCGATGACGCTGGTGCTGGGTCGCTTTTTCTGCGGGTGGGTCTGTCCGCTGGGTACGCTGCTCGACGGGTTCGGCCGCGCCATCCGACCGGTTGCCCGGCGCACGCGCCGCGTGCTTCATCTGACCGGCCGACGTCTGCGCCTGGTCAAGTACTGGCTGCTCGGCGTGCTGATCGTTCTCGCGGCGTTCAACGTCATGGTCGTCGGCTGGTTCGATCCGTTTGCGCTGCTGTTCCGTGGCCTGACCCTCGCGGTTGACCCGTTCATCGCGCAAGGGGCCGACGATGCATTCGGCAAGCTCTACCTGGACGGGCCGGAATGGGTGACGGCGGTGAGCGAGCCGGTGTATGCGTTCATGTCGGACCACGCCCTGCCGCACCAGCGGGCGACGTTCATCGGCGCGGGCATCGCCGGGGGCATGCTGTTGCTGGTCTTCCTGCTCGAACTGGCCGAGCGTCGGTTCTGGTGTCGCAACGTCTGCCCGTTGGGCGCGATGTACGGCCTGCTGGCCCGCGTGTCACTCGTCAAGCGATTCCCCGTCAAGGCATGCAGTGGGTGCGGCCAGTGCGCCACGACCTGTCGCATGGGCGCGTTCAGCGACGAGGGCAGGTTTGAACCCGATGCCTGCAACCTCTGCATGGACTGCGTGGCGACGTGTCCGCGCGACATCGCGGCGTTCGGCACGAAGAAGATGAAGGCCTCGCCCGCGCCGCTGCAGCCGTCGCGCCGGTTGTTCCTCACCGCGGCGGCGACCGGTGTGGCGATCCCCCTGGCGTCGCGCGCCCTCGGCGGCACCGCATCCGAAAATGTGTTGCGGCCACCCGGCGCGGTGGAAGGTGAGCGTTTCACCGACCTGTGCATCCGCTGCGGCGAGTGCCTGAAGGTCTGCCCGACGAACGGCCTGCAGCCGACGTTGCTCGATGCGGGACTCGAGTCGATGTTCAGTCCCAAGCTCGTGCCGCGCATGGGTTACTGCGAGTACAACTGCACGCTGTGCGGCAGCGTCTGCCCGACCGGCGCGATTCAGCCGTTTACCATGGAGACGAAGTTCGATCGTCGCATCGGCATCGCCGAGTTCGACCGCGATCGTTGTCTGCCGTGGGCGAAGAACGAGCCGTGCATCTGCTGCGAGGAGATGTGCCCGGTGGCGGACAAGGCGATCCACGTGGACTACGTGAACGTGCAGAACCCCGACGGCGAGTGGATCGAACTGGCGCGGCCTTACGTGCGTGAAGGCCGCTGCATCGGCTGCGGCATCTGCGAAAACGCCTGCCCCCTGGAGGGCCCGGCGGGCATCCACGTCACGACGCGCATCGAACCCCATCGCGGCGGCGGACGACATCGTCATGGATAAGACCGGCGATCAGAATCGCCGGCTGGCAAGAACTCGTGTTTGCGGGATTCCTGATAGCCCTGCATTCCCCCCGGAAGGGACCGGAAGGGACTACCCTCCGAAGTACTCGCCCCAGAGCAGTTCCAACCGTTCGGCTTCGCCGGGGTCGATCAGTTCCTTGTTCGACCAGATGGCCAGCTTGAGCGCCTGGTGGGCCGGGCTTGGGGTTTCCTGCAAAACGGTGAGGTCGGCCAGGGCGCGGCGCATGAGGGTGATCGCGTTGTCCGTCGCGGCGTTGAGGTTGCCCATGATTTCCTGGAGCAACTCGTCGGTGGGGACGTTCGGGTCGTGCGGCCGCCAGCAGTCGTAGTCGGTCGCCAGGGCGACCAGGGCGTAAGCCATCTCCGCCTCCCGCGCAAGCTTGGCTTCGGGCAGGGCGGTCATGCCCACCAGGTCCGCGCCCCACTGGCGGTGCATGTGACTCTCGGCCTTCGTGGAAAACTGCGGGCCCTGCATGCACACGTACGTCCCCGTCTCATGCACGGTGATTGCGTCGAGTTCCGTCGCCTGCTTGTCGGTCCTGGCCGTGTGCACCGCATCGAGCAGCCACTTGCGCATGACCGGGCAGAACGGCTCGGCGAATTCGATGTGCACCGCGGCCTTGTCGAAAAACGTGCTGTCCCGGCCGTGCGTCTTGTCGATGAGCTGGTCGGCGATGACCAGGTCGCGCGGCTTGACCTCCTCGCGCAACGACCCGCATGCGCCGCTGGCGAGGATATGCGTCACGCCCAGTTTCTTCAGCGCCCAGATGTTCGCGCGGTAGGGGACCTGTCCGGGGCTGAGGATGTGCCCCGGGCCGTGACGCTGGAGGAGCGCGATGTCGACGCCTTGCCACTGCGTCGTGATGATCGCGCTGGAGGGTTTGCCGAAGGGGGTGGCCAGTTCGTGGCGTTCGCCCGATTCGACGCCGAGGGCGTCGCCCAGTCCGGTGCCGCCGATGAGTCCGATGCGAATGTTGGTCATGGGGATCCTTTAACCACAGAGCCACAGAGTCACAGAGAAGTCAACCGGCAGGGCATTCTACTCGGTGTCTCTGTGGCTCTGTGGTTCATCAATCAACGCGGCGATCTGTTCAACCGTCAGCTGTTCCGGGCGCATGGTAGGCTCGACGCCGGCCGGCAGGACGACGTCGCGGCCGAGGATGGCGCCGATCTGCTTGCGGCGCTTCTGGAATAAACGCTGGGTCATCGCTTCCAATTCCCGCGGGGCGTCGGTCAGCGGCTCGGACCGACGGGCCAGGCGAATCACCGCCGAGTCGATCTTCGGCTGCGGCCAGAAGCAACCCGGCGACAGCGTCATGATCCGCTCGGCCGTGCACATCGCCTGGATCATCACCGTCAGCGGCCCGAAATCCTTCCCCCCGCCCCCGGAATGGCCCCCGGGAGCGGTGATGCGGTCGGCGACTTCGCGTTGGACCATGGCGATCGCGCCGGTCATGGCCGGGTGATCGACCGCCAGCGTCGCCAACAGGGGCGAGGCGATGTTGTAGGGGAGGTTGGCGATGAGGGTGAATGGCGGATGGGCGATGTCGGATGTCGGATGTTGCACCGCCCGGACGACATCCGCGTTCAGCGCTCGCTTGCCGGCCATGACGTCGGCTTCGATGAGGGTGAAACGTGCGTGTTCGCCGAGCCGCTCGCGCAGGATCGCGCACAGGTCGCGGTCGATTTCGACGGCCACCACGTGCGCCCCGGCTTCCAGCAAAGCTTCGGTCAACACGCCGGTGCCCGGGCCCACCTCCAGCACAAGGCAGCCGGGGACGATCGACGCGGCCTCGATGATCTGCTGCACCTTCCGGGGGTCGATGAGGAAGTTCTGGCCGAAGCGATGGCGCGGATGCATGCCGCGCGAGGTGAGGAGGGCCTTGATGTCGGCGGGGGTTTGAGCCATCGCCCGAGAGTGTAACCTCAGGCGGGGACCGGCGCGGCCGGCGGGGCGGCCACGCCATTCATGACGTAGTCGATCACGTCGGTTGCGGAGTAGGCATCGACGTCGGCGGGCGCGAAGCGGGCAACGTTGGCCACGTCATCGCCGGACGTGAGCAGGGCCAACTCATCGGTATCGCCGGGCCGGACCTGGCCGACGCCGATGTTGGCCATGAGGCTGTTGCACATGCATTTGCGGCCCGAGGTGTCGGTCTCGTCGCCGCCCTTGCGGACGTAGTCGCCGATCGGTTCGGCCGGGCAGCGCCAACCGAGCGTGCCATCGGGTTTTTCGTAGGCATGCCGCAGGTAGCCCAGGTCGCAGATGCGCGAGCGGGATTCGTAGGTAAGGGCTTCAGACATCGAGCCGGCCAGTTGCACGACCTTAAACGGGAAGCCGGTCGGCGAGGCGATCGGATCGGTCAGCACGCGGGCCTGGTGTTCGCGGCTCAAGGCGATGACCTGGTGCTTGAACTCGGGGGCGAGGCCCGACTCTTCGCAGTAGGCGAAGGCGGTGCCGATCTGCACGCCGACCGCGCCCTGATTCAGCGCCCGCTGCACGGCCTCGGGCTCGGCGAAGGACCCGGCGAGCCAGAAGGGCAGGCCCAGCGCGGCGATCTTCGCCAGGTCGGGCTTGTCGCGATCGGTGTAGATCGGCTCGCCTTCGCTGGTCAGTTGGAGTTTGCCGCGCGGCGGGGCGTTGTGGCCGCCGGCGGTGGGGCCTTCGATGATGAAGCCGTCGACCTTGCCGCTGGCTTTCTTGGCCATGACCTGGGCGAGGGTGACCGAGGAGATGATGGCGAGGAACTTGGGGCGCGTGATCTGGGGCCGGACATCGCCGCAGTAGGCCGCCGGGTCGAAGCGGGTTTCGTGGACGTGGCCTTCGGCGGCGTTCTCGACGTCCAGCCGCAGGGTCGTCGCTTCGTGGCGGGCCAGTTGGTCGAGGATGCCGGGGATGGCCCGGGGGATGCCCGCGCCCATGAGTACGTAGTCGACCCCGGCCAGCATCGCCCCGTACAGCGACGGCACGGTCGGCAGTTGAATCTTTTCCAGCAGGTTGATCCCGACCGGTCCGTTGTGGCCCTGTTTGGCCAGCCAGACTTCGACGAAGTTGCCGGCCACCAGCAGGTCTTCGAGCAGGCGACCGGGCTTGACCGCCGGCATGGGCACGGACTTGTACGGCTTGTCGGCCGGGCGACCGCCTTCGATGTAGTAGCGGTCGAGCAGCCGTTCGGCGACCCCCGGAATGGGGAAGGCTTCGAGTGCCTGTCGCATGTGCCCGCCGGGGTCGCCGTCGGCCAGACGCCGGGCGAGGATGATCGCCATGGCGGTGCCGCTGATGACGCCGAGCTGTCCGGCGGCCGAAACCGCGCGGGCCAGGTGCCAACTGGACACACCGGCGCCCATGCCGCCTTGGATGATGATCGGGAGTGAGTCTTTAGACTCGTGGGCCATGTAGGGGCGATTCCGTAAGCATAGGGGCAGCCGCACATACGGCTTAGGCTGGACTACCCGTGGTGTCGAACAAAACCGTTTCGCTCGCGGTCCAGGCCCATTTAGGTTGTTGAATTATAGCGGAAAACGGCCTGGAGTGTAATGACGAATGTGGAATACTGAATCAAGCTCGAAGTTCGAATTCCCGCATCTGGCATCGAACCGGTCATGGGAGTTTCCTTGTCATAATCCGATGATATTGTACCCGGCGTCGACGTAGATCACCTCGCCGGTGACGCCGGATGACAGGTCGCTGAGCAGGTAGGCGGCGGTGTTGCCGACCTCCTCGCCTTCGATATTGCGTTGAAGCGGCGCCTTGCCGGCATGGTGCTCGAACATGTCGCTGATCCCGCCGACGGCCATGGCCGCCAGCGTCCGCAGGGGACCGCCGCTGATGCAGTTGACGCGGATGTTCTTCTCGCCCAGTTCCGCGGCGAGGTAGCGGGTCGTGTGTTCCAGGGCGGCCTTGGCGATGCCCATCACGTTGTAGCCGGGGATGACCTTTTCGCCCCCGTAGTAGCTCATGCAGATGATCGACCCGCCGCCGGGCATGAGGTCGATGCTGCGCTGGGACATGGCCAGCAGGGTGTAGGCGCTGATGTCCAGCGCCTGGGCCCAGGCTTCGCGGCTGGTCGTGTGGAACGCGCCCATCTCCAGGTATTTGCGATCGGCGTAGGCGATCGAATGCACGATGAAATCGATCTGGCCGAAGTCGGCCTTGAGCTTGTCGAACACCGCGTCGAGGTCCTTGTCCTGCTGCGCGTCGCAGGGCATGAGCCAGGGGTCTTTCACGCCAAGCTCCTCGATGGCGAGTTTGCAGCGTCGGGCCATCTTGTTGCCCGGCAGGTGCGCGAAGCAGCACTCGGCACCCTGTTCCAGGAGTTGCTTGGTGATGTACCAGGCGTAACTGCGGTCGTTGGCGATGCCGAAGACGATGCCTCGCTTGCCGTCCATGAGACCCATAGGCTTGTGACTCCGTTAAGGATAAGGCCACACGGTAACCCGAGGGGGCGGATACGTCCACAATGACGCTCCTTGCCGTGCGGCGAGCCGGCTCGTCCTCGAGCCCGGTCGCGCTGCGCCGGGCGCTTGACATCCGGCCCCGTCGCGCGTGAGGATACGCTATGGAAAGCAAGATCATCACCGAAGGCATCACGTTCGACGACGTGCTGCTTCTGCCCGACCGGGCCGACTTCCTCCCCAACGAATGCGATACGCGCACGCGGCTGACCCGACGCATCGCGCTCAACGTCCCGCTGCTGTCCAGTCCCATGGACACAGTGACCGAGGCGTCGCTGGCGATCGCGCTG
>CAYYPN010000110.1:0-8830 GCA_964473545.1 uncultured Planctomycetaceae bacterium | reverse complement strand
CGGGGTGGAACTGCACGCCTTCGAGCGTGGCCCGGTCCCACTTGCGGCGGATGCCCATGACCTCGTCCTCCGGCGTCCAGGCGGTGATCTGCCATTGCTCGGTGTCGACCGTCTCGCGGACGACGATGAGCGAGTGGTACCGCGTGGCGGTGAAGGGGTTGCTCATGCCGGTGAAGATGCCCTGGCCGTCGTGGTGGATGGGGCTGGTCTTGCCGTGCATGAGGCGGCTGTGGCGCTGGACGGTCATGCCGTGGCTGAATCCGATGCACTGGTGGCCCAGGCACACGCCCAGCACCGGAACCTTCCCGGCGAAGTGTTGAATGATGTCGTTGCTCACCCCGCCCTCGCGCGGGGTGCACGGCCCCGGCGACACGATCACATGACTCGGCCCCATCGCCTCGGCCTCGTCGGCGGTGATCTTGTCATTACGCACCACGCGCATGTCGATCGACGGATCAAGCTCCCCGATCCGCTGCACGAGGTTGTAGGTGAACGAGTCGTAGTTGTCGATGAGCAGGAGCATGCGGATATTGTAGCCAATGACGGATGACGGATGACGAATGACGAATCAATGACGAAGTCCGAAGCCCGAACCACGAAGCCCTTCCTCACGCCATCTGCTTGATCGCGTCGGTCAGGTCCGGGCAGGCACCGGGTTGGCCGGCGACGTGGGCGCCGACGGCGTTGGCGAGGGTGATCGTGCGGGGCCAGTCCCAGCGGCGGATCACGCCGTGCAGCAGGGCGGCGCTGGTCGCGTCGCCGGCGCCGACCGGATTCGCCCCCGCAACCGGATCGGTCGCGGCGGGGTCGCCTTCATGGGCGCCGTCGGCGGTGTGTACGATCGTCCCCTCGGCGCCGCGGGTCAGGGCGATCCAATCCAGGTCGTAGGTCTTGATGAGTTTGGCGATGGCTGCGGATTCGTCGTCGCCGAGCACGAGCGCGCGTTGCAGTACGGTCAACTCGTCATGGTTGAGTTTGACCGCGCCGGCGAGTTCGAGGCTGTGGATCAGCGAGCGGCGGTCTTCGATGCCCGACCGCAGGTTCAGGTCATACAGCCGCACGGCGCGATGGGCCTCGCCGAGAAAGCGGTAGATCGCGTTGCGGGTCTGGGCGTAGCGTTGGGCGAGCGTGCCGAAGCACACAGCGTGACACCGGTCGGCCAGGTACGCCAGGTCGCCGTCCCACTGCAGGTAGTCCCACGCCACGTCGTCGGTGACCTGGTAATCGGGCGTGCCCCCAGTGGTCAACTCGACGTAAACGGTGCCGGTCGGGTGATCGGGGTCGTATTGCAGGTGATCGATGCCGATCTGGCGTTGGGTCAGCTCGTCGCGCAGGGTATCGCCGAGCTGGTCCTGTCCGATGCGGCTGACGAGGGCGCCGGCGTTGCCGAGTTGCCGGGCCATGACGGCGACGTTGAGCGGCGCCCCGCCGAGGCGCGGGCCGTCGGGGAAGATGTCCCACAATGCTTCGCCGATGCCGACGATGGTGCGCGATCCGATCATGATGCGATCAGCTTAGCATCGCGGCGGCCGGCCTCAAAATGCACCCCATGCCGGACTGTATCCGGATCACCATCAACCGCTATCATGCAACCTTCATGAACGACCTGATCGACCTGCACATGCATTCGACCGCCTCGGACGGCACGGACACGCCGACCGAGCTGGCCCGGCGCGCCGCCGAGGTCGGCCTGGGCGCGATCGCCCTGACCGATCACGACTCGACCGACGGGCTGGACGAGTGTGCCGCGGCCTGCGCCGCCGCGGGCGTCGTCTTCGTGCCCGGCATTGAGATCTCCTGCCGCCGCGGCAAGGAGGTCGGTGCGATGCACATGCTCGGCTACTTCGTCGATCCGGCCAGCGCGGTGTTGGCCGAGTTGTCCAGACAACTGGCCGAGGTGCGCACCGGGCGCGTGCCGCTGATCCTCGAACGCCTGACCGAGTTGGGCGTGGACATCCGCATGGACGAGGTGCTCGCCGCCACGCCCGGGGCGATGATCGGCCGGCCGCACGTCGCGGCGGTGCTCGTCGACAAGGGGTACGCCCGCACCATCGCCGACGCCTTCGCCCGTTACCTCGGGTCCGGCGCGCCGGCGTACGTGCGCAAGGACAACCTCCCGACCGCGCAGGCCATCGACGCGATTCACCAGGCCGGCGGCCTGGCCGTGCTCGCCCATCCGCTGCAACTGCGCTGCGATGATGACGACGAGTTGGAACTGGTCGTGCGCCGGCTCGTCGATGAAGGGCTCGATGGCCTGGAGGTCTGCCACTCGGATCACGCGGCCGGCGACGCCCGCAAGTACCGCAAGCTCGCCGACCGGTTCGACCTGGCGATCACCGGCGGCAGCGATTACCACGGCTACCGCAAGGACATCAAGCTCGGCTCGCTGCGCGTGGGACGCGACGTGCTCGACGCCCTGCGACAACGCCACGCCCAGGGGCCCAACCGACCGGCCGGCGTGTGAACGGCTCGCCCCCGGTCGCCGCGATGGAGGCTGAATCATGACCGACAAGCTCCGCTTCGGCATCATGGGCACGGGCAACATCGCCCGGCAGTTCGCCAACGGCACGGCCTCGGCCACGCGCAGCGTCGTCAACGCCGTCGGCTCACGCACCGCCGAAGCGGCCGCCGCCTTCGCCGAGCGATTCGACATCGATCCGGCCCATGTGCATGGCTCGTACGACGCGCTGCTCGACGATCCGCAGGTCGACGCGATCTACCTGTCGTTGCCCAACGCGATGCACTGCGAATGGACGCTCAAGGCCCTCGAAGCCGGCAAGCACGTGCTGTGCGAAAAACCCATCGCCTCCAATGAGGATCAAGCGGCGCGCATGTTCGACGCGGCCGAGCGGACCGGGCTCGTGCTCATCGAGGCGTTCATGTATCGCTGCCATCCGATGATCCGCGAGGTGGTGCGGCGCGTGCACGAAGGCGAGATCGGCACGTTGAATCTGGCCCACTTCAACTTCTGCTACCACACGACGAAGATCGACGGCAACGTGCGGTTCAGCGCCGACCTGGCCGGCGGGGCGCTGATGGACATCGGCTGCTACCCGACGAGCTTCGCGCTGCTGCTGGCCGACGCCCAGCCGGAAGTGGTGCAATGCGTGGGGCACATTCACGAAACCGGGGTCGACGATTCGGCGGCGGGCGTGCTGCGGTTCGCCTCGGGGTTCGTCGCCAGCTTCCAGTGCTCGATGCAGAGCCAGGCGGACAACCGCGTCGAACTGCGGGGAACCGATGGGTTCGTGCAGATACCGATCCCCTGGAAACCGCCGGACACGCAGGCGGAATACCGCATCCGCACGATGCAGCGGCCTCGCATGGAAAAGGGCGCCAAGCCCGAGCCGACCGACGCGGTGCATCACGTCGACGCCCCGGGTCCGTTGTACGGCATGGAAGCCGACGCCTTCGCCGCCACCGTCCTCGACGGCGCCGAACCGTTCATGTCAGCCGAGCATTCCCTGACCAACATGCGGATACTGGACGCCTGCCGGCGACAGGTGGGCGTGGTGATGAAGGCAGAAGGATGAAGTAAGAAGGTAGAAGGCAAGCATCATGTCGGCGTGAAGGTTTCACTTCATCCTTCATCCTCATCCTTTCCCCTGCACTGTTACACTCTCGCCGTGAAGAAACTCGCATGGATCGGCATTGCGCTTGGCCTGGTGTTTCTGGCGACGTTTGTCGTCGGGATGCTCACCGGGTTTCTCGATGAACAGCATGTGCGCGCCGTGTTGACGGACCTGGAAAGCCGGCCGCATGCGCCTTGGTGGATCGGTGGGGCGGTCGTTGGATTGCTGGCGATCGACCTGCTGCTGGCGGTGCCGGCGAGCGTGGTCATGGTCATCGGGGGCAACGTGCTCGGCTGGTGGTGGGGCGGTGTGGCGGGGGCGATCGGGTCGATGCTCGTGGTCGTGCTGGGCTATGCGTTGTGTTACTTCGGCGGCAAGCCGATGTATCGCCGCATGGTTTCGCCGGACGAGCAGGCGAAGGTCCGCCGGTGGTTCGAGGACTACGGCCTGCTGGCGATCGTGGTGGCGCGGGGGCTGCCCATCGTGCCGGAGGTCATCGTCTGCCTGGGTGGATTGACGCGGCTGCCGCCGGGGCGGTTCGTCGGGATGTTCGCGCTGGCGACGATTCCGTACGCCTTCCTGCACAGCCTGGCCGGTCAGTACAGTTCGATCGCCTCGCCATGGCCGGCGCTGCTGGTGATCGTGGGCCTGCCGGCGGGGGCGTGGACGGCCTGGCGGGTGATGCGCCGGCGCGGTTGATCGCCCAACACGCCCCACGTAGACTCGCCGCCCGAACCACCCCGATGGAGCAGCACCCGTGGACAAGTACGCCCTCACACCGGCGGCCAAGTTCGAGACCCTCGACTTCGACTGGGGCCAGTTGCACTGGTACGCCAGCGGCCCGATGCATTCCAGCGACCACGTCACGCTCGGCCGCTGCATCCTCAAGCCCGGCATGGCCAACCCCAGGCATTACCACCCGAATTGCGAGGAAGTGCTGCACGTGCTGACCGGCCGCATCGAGCACTTCGTCGACGGCGAAGGCTGGATCGACATGAACCAGGGCGACACCATCACCATCGCCCAGAACGTCTGGCACCAGGCCCGCAATACCACCGAGGCCGACGCCCACCTGCTCATCTGCTTCAGCAGCAAGGACCGCCAGACCATCGGGGAATAACCCCGCGATCCCGAAATTGATCCGGGATCATTCGCAAGATACAAGCGGTTAACACCGGCAGGCCGATGATTGCGACCACGACGAGTCGTTCGACCCCAATGAATGTGCGTTGACGCCGTCCCGCGACTCCTTTGACAGCCTCGCATGCAACTGCCGGTTCGCCTGCGATGGGATCCGCGTTCGCCGGCTCGAGAGCAGGCCGACCCCACCGATCGCCAGCATCGCCGGCTCGGGTACGATCGTGCCTTCGAGAACCAGGTCGTCAATCGTGGCATCCCTGTCGGGCGCGAAAACCGCATCAAGGGGGAGGTTGCCGGGAACGGGTTTCTGGTCAGATCGGTCCGCGCGATTGGAATGGACGGCTGACCGTGATTCGACTGGTCGCGTAGACTCTGGGGATGGCTGACGCTTTACACAATCACCCGGCCTGTCTGGCTGACAGCGACCTGCTGGCGCAGTGCCGGGAGCGGCGCACGCGCAGCACCGGCCCCGGCGGCCAGCATCGGAACAAGGTCGAGACCGCCGTCGTGCTGCGCCATGAGCCGACCGGCATCGAAGGGGCTGCCAGCGAGCGACGCCGGCAGGTCGACAATCACCGCGTGGCCCTTCGCCGATTGCGCGTCAACCTCGCCTTGGGCGTCCGCCGCGTGCCGGTGGAGATGCGCATGTCGCCCAGCGCCCTGTGGCGGTCGCGGATTCAAGGCAACCAGATCGTGCTCAGCCCGGACCATCGGGACTTTCCGGGGGTGCTGGCCGAGGCGATGGATCACGTTGAACACTTCTGCTTCGACGTGACGAAGGCTGCGGACTGGCTGGAATGTTCGACGTCGCAACTGGTCAAACTGCTCAAGCACGAGCCGCGGGCGTTGGAGCGGGTCAACCACGAACGCCGCGAACGCGGCATGCGGAAGTTGCAGTAGCCCGTGGTTGGTGTCTCGGTGGGTCGGTGGTGCGCGTCAGGAGGGGGCCCGAACGGCCTGACATCCATCAAACATGCCCGTCAAGCCGGGGCTTGACGGGCAGGGCCAAGATTCGCGTTTGTCACCGCGCGGCGTGAGCAGGACTGACGACGTGGTTCAATGCTTGCGTTTGAGCATCATCACCGCGCCAATTCCCATCAGCGCGAGCGTGGCCGGCTCGGGGACGGCGGCGAGGCCGAAGTCGATCGGATCCCAATTGCTGTTGCTGACGGTGAACCCGGCGTAGTCGCTGACATCGTTGCCGTCGGTGAAGACGAAGTCGTCGACGGCGATGATGACGCCGCCCACGGAGCGGGTGATGATGAAGCCCGTATCGCCGTTGTTGTTGACCGTCACGTCGAGCAGGTCGGCCCAGTCGCCCAGCGCCAGGGGGTCGCTGATGGCGGCGCCGGCGGCGTCGACGGCGGTGATGGCGTTGGGATTATCCTGGCCGCCGAAGAGGTAGATCATGTCGCCGGCCGAGACGGTGAGCTGGTGGATGACGCCGCTGCCGGGATTGAACACGCCGGTGGTCAGGTCCAGGTCGGTCACGGCGGCGTCGCGGCTGCCGGGGTCGGTGCCGAACTCCGCCCAGAAGCGCGAGTTGGAGCCGTCGGGATCGACCCCGTCGCCGGGCGTGAGGAGGGTGTACGTCGCCGTGGCGGTGGTAATCGACGAGACGATCGCCCCGTCGTCTTCGGGGTCCTCGTCAGCGGTGGTGACCAGGGACGTGATGGCCGCGCCGTGGGCGGCGACCGCCGAGATGAGCAACAGGCTTGCGGCCAGTCCGGACATCTTTCTCAAATCAAACATGACAAATCCTCCAGTTGGAATGCATCGATCAGTTTCGTCGCAAGCCTATTGTGACACACGCCGGGCCGATATGCTTGATTGCAACAAAGTGATTTATTACCATTTTCCAAGATGGATAGGCCATCCCCATCGCAACCGTCGGCGGAAATCGCCCGTGAGCGGGGTGTCGACCCCGTTGCGGAGCGGGATACCGCGTCCACGATCGAGCGGCTGTTCCAGTTGGTCCGGTCGCAGACGGGCATGCCGATCTCGCTGAGCGACTTTACGGGCGTGTTCGACACGTTCGACGAGTTGCGGGCGTCGCCGTGGCTTCGCGAGCACAGCTCGCCGGTGTGCGCGCGGGCCAAGTCGACGCAGGTCGGCCTGGAGCATTGCGTCGCCCAGAAGGGCCGGGTGGTCACGATCTTTCACCGCCGGCGCCGGCCGATGTGCGGGACCTGCCCCTGGGGGCTGACCGAGATCGTCGAGCCGATCTATCTGCAGCACCTGGTGGTGGGGGCGGTGTTTTACGGGCCGTTCGTCATTCGTGAAGACGAAGCCGACGCCCGCCGCCGCCTGGCGTCGACCTGCCGCCAACTCGCTTTGCAGTCGAACCCCTATACCCGGGCATTCAAGCAGGTGGTCCGGGTCGACCGATCGGACCTGCCCCGCCATTGCCGCGACGCCCGACGCCTGCGGCAACTGGTCGAGGACCTGATCCGCACATGGAACGTGCCCATCCCCAGCCTGATCCAACGGACCGCCCACGGCGAGCCGGTCGCGATGCAGTATCCCGACCTGGTGCTGCGGGCGATGCGGATCATCCACGCCGACCCGACCGCGCCCCTGACCGTGGGCCGCCTCGCCGATCGACTCGGCTGCCATCCCAACCACTTGAGCCAGACGTTCACCCGCAGCACCGGCAAGCGGCTGACCCGCTACCTGCAGGAACAGCGCATCGATCGGGCCAAGGCCATGCTGCTCAGCGGTCGCTACCCCATCTGGGAAATCGCCGGCCTGTGCGGGTTCAAGGAAGTCACCCACTTCTCCCGGGCCTTCCGCCGCCTCATCGGCATCCCACCGGGCCAGTATCGCAAAACCACTGAACCCCGGCACACCTGATACGGCTCTTCCCTGAATCTCGTGCCCACACCAAATCCCTGATGTTCCTGGTTGTCCGGGGTCGTCGGCGATCCGCCCCCGGGCCCCCGGCGTGTTCGCCGAGGGCTGAATGGGATGCGGCGTGTATTCGAGATCGGCCATGACCGCGGACCAGGCCGCCAGGCCCCCAGGCCGACGGGGACTTGACCGACCGATGGGCCGGACCGTGGGGCGACGTTACAATACGGGTCGTTGCCACCTTAGCTCAGTTGGTAGAGCAGTGCTCTTGTAAAGCACAGGTCGTCGGTTCGAGTCCGACAGGTGGCTTTACTCGGCTCGATCATGCCCGCAGGCATCGGGCTGGGGTACCGAAGACTTCCGGCTTCGCCAGGGCAGGCGGGTCCGGCCGGGCATTCCGCGAGCCGGCGCGTGCCCGGGCCGGGCATCCGGCGTTGCCCTGCCGTTTCCCCGCCCTTGAGCCGGATTGGACAAGAAGTTATACTCATGAATTCCGGTCACGATCGGCGACCGGGCCGGCCCGGCTGTGGTGGTCATGGTCACGGGCTGGGGAGGTTTTACCCGGATGTTGTTTCCCGCGCCGCGGGCAGGCGGAGGCCTGAAGCGGTGGCGGGGAGCGTATTTCGTTGAACCAAGCGCCCTGTGGCGGACGGACCTGCCCGGCGTGCAAACGTGCATGGCGGGCATGAGCCGATCGGTCGGTTCGCCGGTGTCGCTGAACCGCATTGCGGTGGAGATTCAATAGCTTATGGCATCTCTCGTCAAAGGCCTGATCGACACGGGTATCCACTACGGACATCGCACGTCTGGCTGGAACCCCAAAATGCAGCCGTACATCTACGGCAAGAAGAACGGCATCCACATCATCGACGTGCGACAGACCATCAAGGGTCTGCTGCTGGCCAAAAAATTCGTCACCCGCACCGTCGCCGACGGCAAGGAAATCCTTTTCGTCGGCACCAAGCGACAGGCGCGGCCGGCGATCGAGAAGACCTGCGATGAGGCCGACATGCCCTACGTCACCGAGCGCTGGCTCGGCGGGACGTTGACCAACTTCCGCACGATCCGCTCCCGCCTCAAGCGCCTCGAAGAGCTCGAGAAGCTGATGGATTCTGAGGAGTGGGAGAACTACTCGAAGAAGATGGCCAGCCAGCTCCAGCGTGAGCGGCGCAAGATCAGCCGCAACCTCGGCGGCATCCGCAACCTGCACAACCTGCCCGGCGCGCTGGTCATCGTCGACGTCCGCCGCGAAGGCAGCGCCCTCCGCG
>CAYYPN010000109.1:0-8878 GCA_964473545.1 uncultured Planctomycetaceae bacterium | reverse complement strand
GGCGCCGACAGCCAGGCCGTGCACGTCGTTCGAGACATCACGCGCCAAAAGCAGGCCGAGCGCGAACTGCAGAAGACCGTCCAGGACATGGAGCGGTTCAACCGGCTGGCCGTCGGGCGCGAACTGCGCATGATCGAGCTCAAGCGGGAGGTCAACGCCCTGGCCGGGCGCATCGGGCAGGACGAACCGTACGACCTGAGCTTCGTCGACCAGGGCAAGGTCGAACTCGCCGGCTTCGGCGACGGCGCCGAACCGTAGTCCATCGGAAAGGTCCCCCTTGAAGCCTTCCCCCGCCAACACGCTCGCCGGACCCGCCGGCGCCGCCGCGTCCGCCGGGCGATGGGTCCTCCCCGTAGCCGCGGGATGGTCCTCGGCGGCCGCATGTCTGTTCGCGCTGCATCTGCTGCTCGGCGGCGCCGCTATCGTCGGCGGGCTCGCCTTCGTGGGCCTCTACCTGGCGGGCTTGGGGGGGGTGTGGCTCCTCCGTTGCCGGCTCGGGACCGCGGCCGGCCTCTCGCCCGCCGCGCGCGAGCGGATGCTCGCCCAACACTGCCTGGCGCGCTCGCGCGAGGCTCTGATCGGCTGCGACAGCGAGGGGCAGATCGTTTTCGTCAACGAAGCGGCGGCCTCCCTGACCGGTCATTCGCGCCCGCGCCTGCTGGACATGCGCTTGTGGGAGATCGACGCCGGACTCTCCGAGGAAGTCTGGCGGCGCCATTGGCGGCGAAGTGGCTGGCGGTCGAACACCGCATCAATCGCCTGCGCCACCTGGCGTGGCACGACGAACTGACCGAGGTGTGGAATCGGCGGTATTTCCTGCAGTTCCTCGACTCGGTGTTGCGCCGGGCCCAGGCCCAGCATTTCCGCGTGACGTTACTGCTGTTCGATATCGACAACTTCAAACACTACAACGACACGTACGGCCACGACGCCGGTGACGAGATCCTCCGCGAAGCGGCGCGGCTGATGGTCAGCGTCGTCCGCCGTCACGACGTGGTCGCCCGCATCGGCGGGGATGAGTTCGCGGTGATCTTCTGGGATGCCGACGCGCCGCGGCGCGAGAATGCCCAGCATCCGCACTCACCCCAGCGGGCGGCGGCGCGCTTCCAGCGGGCGATCTGCGACCATCGCTTCCCCAAGCTCGCCGACTGCGCGCCCGGCACGCTCACCATCAGCGGCGGACTGGCCAGCTATCCCTGGGACGGCCAGAGGCCGGACGAATTGATCGCCAAGGCCGACGAAATGCTGCTGTCGAGCAAGCGACAGGGCAAGAACTGCATCACGCTCGGCCCCGGCGCGATCCGCGTGTGTGGCGTCGACGATGAGGCGCCAGCCGACGATGCGGTTTCAGAATGACCGGGACGGACCGGCCATCGCCGGTTCAAGCTCCTCCATGGCCGGCCACGGGTAGTGGGTCATGAGGAAGCTTTCCAGTTGCGGGCGCTGGGCGATGAGGAAGAACACCGGGTCGTTCATCCGGCGCCAGGCGAAGTTGACCGCGCGGGCGAACTTGTCGCGGCAGGTCGCCAGGACCAGTTCCCCCATCTCATGCCGCAGGGGGAGCATGCGGAATTGCCAGGCCTGCCGGCGGTTGAGCACACGCAGCACTTCGACGTCGATGCGCTGCGAGTCAAGATCGACCTCGGTGCCCAGGGACAGGTACTGCTCGATCCAGGCCTGCTCGACGGCGTCGGGGTTGATGCTGTACATGCGTTCGGCCAGATCGCCGAACGGGCGGCCGCTTCCCTTCTGCTCGGTGAGAATCGCCTGGACCTGCTGCTCGTTGAGCAACCCGGCCTGCACCAGCAACTCGCCCATTCGAAGCCCGTGTTCCCTGGTCATGTAATTACTCCAACGTGGTCAGGTGTCGTGACAGCTAGAGCATCGGCGAGTGATGGGCGGTGGTTGACATCACGTGCCGCAATATGGCGTTTTGTCTGTCGGTCTGTGCCGTCTGGGTGGATCGGCCAAAGGTGAACGGATATCGGACGGGAACGGACAACCGAAAACTGAAAACTACGGACTCGCCTCGTCGAGGACGTGTTCTTCGACGTAAATGGGCACGCTGTTGGCGATGCCCAGGGCGATCGCATCGCTGGGGCGGCTGTCGACCTCGACGCTGTCGGCGTCGTCGCGGGCGATGACCAGCCGGGCGAAGAACGTGTCGTCCTGCAGGTCGTTGATCACGATGCGATCCAGCCGGCCGCCCATCGCCTCGATGGTGTGCGCCAGCAGGTCGTGGGTCTGCGGGCGGCGGATGTCGATGCCCTTGAGTCGCCGTTCGATCGCCGCGGCTTCGAACATGCCGATGACGATCGGCAGGCGCCGTTCGCCGTCGACCTCGCGCAGCTCAATGAGCTGATAGTCGCGCGTCTCGGTGATCAGGATCCGCGATAGCTCCATCTGAATCTGCATCGCCGATATTGTCAGCGCCGCTTCAAGCTACTGCAAGCTGGATACAATTCCCACCATGCCCACGCGCCTGGCCATGACCACGCCGCACGATTTCCACCTGCCCACCGCCGTGTGCAGCTACGGGTTCTACGCCCTGGCCCCGCACACGTGGGACAACGACCGTCAAACCCTCACCCGCCCGCTCCGCGCCGGCAAAGGTGATGTCCACACCATCACCATCCACTGCCCCCAACTCCGCGCAAGCGACAGTGACGCCCAACGCTCGGCCCCGCACGCCGGTCCTGAGCCCGCAAGGGCGAAGGGACGGATCCCCGGCAAGCTGCTCCTCATCGTCAACCCGACGCTGCCGCGCGCCGACCACGCCGGGATCAAACGTCAGGTCGCCCGCATGTTGCGCCTCGACGAAGACCTGGCGGCGTTTCATCGTCTGCATCCCGCCGCACGCCGCCGCGGCTTCGGGCGCATTTTCCGGGGGCCGTGCGTGTTCGAGGACGTGGTCCGCACGATGACCTGCTGCAACACCGCGTGGGCGAACACGACCACGATGAATCGCATGCTCTGCGAGAAGGTCGGCACCGATGGGGCGTTCCCCACGCCGGGCGAACTGGCGCGGTGGACCCCCGCGAAGTTGCAGCAGGCCACGCGCGTCGGCTACCGGGCCGAGCGCATCGTCCGCCTCGCCCGCAACGTCGAGGCCGGCCGCATCGACCTCGAAGCGCTGGACGACCCGACGATGCCGACCGACGACCTGTTCAAGGCCCTGCGCCGCATCTACGGCATGGGCGCCTACTCGGCCAACAACATGCTGCAACTGCTCGGCCGGTACGATCGTGTGCCGGTCGACAGCGAGACGATCGCGTTGTTCCGCAAGCGCGACAACGACCCGGGCATGACCGGGAAGCGGGCCGCCGCCCGCGCCGACGAGCACTACGCCCGCTACGCCCCGTACCAGTTTCTGGCCTACTGGTACGACCTGTGGCATTCATGACCTTGGGCCGGGTGGCTCGGGGCGATCGACTCCCTACAATCTGGCCGATGTCCGCGAACCGATCCCATACCGTCTACATCGAGACCTTCGGCTGCCAGATGAACGAACTGGACAGCGAGCTGGTCACCAGCCAGTTGCGCGCGCTGGGGTATCGTTTCATTGACGAGCGCGATGCGGCGGACATCGTGCTGTTCAACACCTGCAGCGTGCGGGAACAGGCGGAGAACAAGGTCTACAGCCGCCTCGGCGAACTCCGCCACGAAGGCCGCGACCAGGTCGTGGGTGTGCTCGGCTGCATGGCCGAGCGCGACGGCGCGGGGATGGCCGATCGTTACCGCGTGATCGACCTGATATGCGGGCCGGGTGAACTGGACAAGGTGCCGATGCTCATCGACAACGCGGTAAAGACGCGGCTCGACGGGCAGCGACAACCACAGGTCGCCCTGCAGGGCAACACCTCGCGCCGCAGCGGGACGCTCAACGCCGCCGAGGATCAGCTTGAACGGCTCGACCTGTCGCGCAGCTTCAATGCCGATGACTTCGGGGGTCGGGGCTCGGCTTACGTGCGGATCACGCGGGGCTGCAACAAGTTCTGCACGTATTGCGTGGTCCCGTTCACGCGCGGGGCGGAGGTGCATCGCCCGCCGGATCACATCGTCGACGAATGCCGCCGCCTCGCCGACGCCGGCGTCATCGAGATCACGCTGCTCGGCCAGACCGTCAACCACTACCGCTACGACCACGGCGCGGCGGTGGTCGTCGAAGGCGTCGAACAGCCCCAGGTCGGCCCGGGCCTCGGGGCGTTCAAGAACCCCCGGCACAAGCACAACGTCGGCCGGCGCGTGACCACCTTCGCCGACTTGCTTAAACGAATTCACGATGAGGTTCCCCGCATCCAGCGGTTGCGTTTCGTCACCAGCTACCCGCGCGACTTCGGCAACGACGTCCTCCGGGTCATGGCCGATTCCCCACGCATCTGCCGCTACCTGCACGTGCCGGCCCAGTCGGGATCGGATGTGGTGCTCAAGCGGATGAACCGCGAGTACACCGCCGGCGAGTACATGGAATTCATCGATCGAGTACGGGACTATTTTCCGGGGGCGGAGGTGATGCTGGCCAGCGATTTCATCGTCGGCTTCCCCGGTGAAACGGACGAGGACTTCGCGAAGACGGTTGAGCTGGTCAAGCACTGCCGCTTCAAGAACAGTTTTATTTTCAAGTACTCGCCCAGGCCGGGCACGGTGGCGATCGATCGGTTTGCCGACGACGTGCCCAACGACGTGAAGCGTCATCGCAACAACGAACTGCTCGGCGTGCAGCATGACATCTCCCGCCGGATTCATGAGGATTGCGTGGGGCAGACGTTCGACGTGCTCGTGGAGGGCGTCAGCGCCCACACTCGGAAGCAACGCGCTGCTTCCGACCTTGTCGACGTCTCCATCAGGGGTGAAAGGCGTGTGGACTTCAGTCCGCATGCCACCATCCACCCCCAACTCTCCGGCCGCACCGCCGGCGACCTGATCGTCATGTTCGACGGCCCCGAAGACATGGTCGGCCAGATCGTCCCCGTCACCATCGCCAGCGCCAAACCCCTGACCTTGTTCGGCGAGGCGCAGACAATGACAGCCGGTGATTCTGATCGTCGGCATGCGCCGGGCATCAGCATGCCCGGCTGTTAAGCACGGCTATCTTGCATCAATCTGCCTGACGCGCCGTTCGTGTCGGCCGCCGTCGAAGGCGGTGTCGAGGAACAGGTCGACGATCTTGAGCGCTTCGGGCAGTTCGATGGTGCGCTGGCCGATCGCAATGCAGTTGGCGTCGTTGTGGGCGCGGGTCATCCGGGCGGACCAGTCGTTCCAGCACAGTCCGCAGCGCACGCCCGGCACGCGGTTGGCGACCATCGCCTCGCCGTTGCCCGAGCCTCCGAGCACGATCGCCCGTTCGACCTCGCCGCCGGCCAGGGCCTCGGCCGCGGGCCGCACGAACCGCGGATAGTCGCAGCTTTCATCGGAGTCGGTGCCGAAGTCGACCACCTCATGCCCGCGCGCCGCCAGGTGCTGCGCGATGGCCTGCTTGTAAATGAAACCGGCATGATCGGAGGCGAGGGCGATCTTCATGACGCGAATGTAGACCCCGTATCACGCGCTGGCAAGCGGCTCGATCACAATCGGCACCGTCGCCCCTTCGGCGGGGCTGTAGAGTCGCGTGCCCGGTTCGTGGTGGTTCCACTTGACCATGGCCAGGCCGATCGGTTTACCGCCGCGCAGGGGGGACGGGGCGCTGCTGGTGATCGCGCCGACGGGCTTGCCGTGCGACGGCTCGGCGTGAACCTGCTCCCCGGCGACGGGCAGGGCGTCGGTTTCACCGGCGAACCGCACCAGCGTTCTGGCCGGATGTCCCCGGTCGCGGATGCGGGCGACGATCTCCTGGCCCCGGAAACATCCTTTCGTGTTGCTCACGGCCCGGGCCATCAGGCCCGTCTCGTTGGGGATCGTGTCGGGTCCGAAGTCGACGCGGTACAGCGGCGTGCCCGCCTCGATGCGCGCCATGTTGTACGCCAGCCAGCCCAGCGCCTTGGCCGGCGGATCGTCGCCCACGGTCCACGCCGCCCACGCCCCGTCGGCCCGCTCGGACGGCATCCACACATGCCAGCCCGGCACGTCGCATTCGTCGTGTCGAAACACCACCGCCTCGTGTTCGTGCGGATGGGCCAGTTCCGCCGCCGCCGGGCCGTGCAGGCTCAGGCGATGGCGTTGGGCGGTCACGTCGCGCACCTCGACGTCTTCGCCGAACCGCATCAGGTCCAGTTCCCTGATAATCGTGTCGGCACTGTGTACGTCGGTGTCCAGCCAGGTGCGGCCATCGGTTTCGACCTGGAGCATGTCGGCCATGATCTTGCCCTGGCGATCGAGCATGAACTGTCGCCGCACCTCGCCGGGCCTGGCGCTTGCGGGGGCACAGTCGTTGGTCAGCAGTCGATGGAGAAAATCGAGGCGATCGCCCCCGGAAAGCTCGATGAGTGCACGGTGGGCGCCATCCATGACGGCCGCGCGGTTGCGCAGCCGACCGTATTCGGTTTCGACGACGTCAAACACCGCGGCGATGTCAACGCCGTCCCCGAACGCCATCATCTGCGCGTCGTGGGCTTCGTGTCGCGATTGGAGGGGGGAGGGATTAGCCATGGTTAGATGGTAGGGTTGATCGGGAAGCGACGGTGTCGATTCATGATTATTCCCGCAACGACAACTCCGGCACGCCGATGTCCAGGGCCGTCTTTGCCGCTTCGGGGTCGATGCGGCCGCGGTAGAGGTCGCCGGCGGCGAGGAGGTATTCCATCGCCCGCCGAAGCGTCCGCGCATATCGGCTGCGTGTCTTGTCCGTCACGGCCATCGCTTCAACGACCGCTTCGGGCTTGACCGTCGACCCGGCCTGGATCGTACGCGCCTGTACGATCAACTCGTCGGCGCGGTCGTAGAAGTGCTTGTCGGTGAGGTACTTTTTCACCTTGGCCGGGTCCCAGTTCGCGTTGAGTTCGGCATACTGCGCCAGGCTTTTGGGAAACGTCTGCAGGCCGTCGAAGAACGCGTCGAGCCAGGTGTCGATGTTCCCGGTGTCGGGCTTGAACGTGTGCATGCCGATCAGCGCCCGCTGCCAGAGGACGCGCATGTATGCCTCGAACCTGGTTTCGGCCTCGGTCGTCGGCACATGCAGGATTTCATGCGGGAACGGCCCGGCGTCCTCGCCCTTGCCCTGGCCGTACACCTCGCGGAACACGAAGATGTCCTGGATGATCTTCGACTCGTTGGCTTCACTGCCGCCCCCGGAAGCATCAACGCCGGCCCAGCACTTCGTGATCGGTTTGGTGTGCCGGTCGGCCGAGCGATGGGTCAGCGCGCCGAGGATGAAGGCGAGTTTTTCACACGCCCGGCCGTCGGGTTCGCCGTCGCGGTGCGCCTGGCCGAGTTGGTCGATGATGCGGACGGACCAGAAGTCGGCCTGCCGCGTGATCGACCCCATGTGGGCCGCCTCAAGATGCGTGTCCATCAACCGCTTGAACAGCGGATCGATATCCGGATGAACGCGGGCCAGTCGAAAGACATCGTCGCAGATGCCCAGGTGTGCAATGTGGTCGGACATGCTTCACTCCTTGACCGACGAAGCCACGAAAACCTGCGAGACATCCGCTCTCCTTCGTCGCTGCGTGGCTTCATGGCTACGTGGCTTTCTTCTCCGGCATCACCACCCCGATCGTCAGCAACAGGTTCGCGTAGATCCGCTGTTCGGCGGTCGCGATGGTCAAGGCCACATCGGGTCGGCCGGCGGTGTCGTAAAAGGCGAAGCGTTCGATCTGTTGCAGTTCAACATCGATGGCCGCGCCGTGGAGGATCGAGCGGAACTCATTCCAGATCGGCGGGTCCTCGGCCATGGCGTAGGGGCCTTCCTTGAGCGTCTGCATCGCGGCGGCGCCTTCGATCGGCACCGCGGTGACCAGCGCCTCCAGTACGTCGGTGCAACGGACCACGCCCGGCGACAGGTTCAGGTTGACCAGCGCGGCGTTGGGCCCGAGCGTGGTGGAAAAAGGATAGTTCCCGTCGGCGATGAGGATGCGCGACCCGTGCCCGGCCCGGCCGAGCGCTTCGAGAATCTGCGGATGGATCAGTTGATGCTTGAGCATGGCGGCATCTCCGTAGCCGGACCGTCAGCACGATCCCACTTGAATGTTACAGCATAACGCGGCATGCTGGACGCGCACAGCCGGACGGTTTTACAGTACAACGTCCGACCCCATTCATGGAGCGAACCCGTTATGCCCGACTACACCATGCCCAAACCGACCCAGCCCGCCAAGGCGGGGAAGAAAGATATTCTGCTCGTCGCCAACGGTGACCTGCGCCTCAGCGCCAACCAGAACTGCTGGGCGGCGCAGAAACAGATGGAAGACGCGCTGGCCGAGGCGGTCAAGGCCGCCGGCTACAAACTCGTGCGCGCCCATCCCTACAAGCCCGACGAAGGCCACGGCTTCATCGGCAGCCAGAAGGAAGGCATGTGCGTCTTCGCCGGGATCGACCGCAAGGCGCCCCTGATCGTGGCCGAAAGCGTCTGGCAGTATTCGCATCACATCCTGCACGGCCTGATGAGCCACGAAGGCCCGATCCTCACCGTCGCCAACTGGTCGGGCACCTGGCCCGGGCTGGTGGGCATGCTCAACCTCAACGGGTCGCTGACCAAGGCGGGTGTGAAGTACGCGACGCTCTGGAGCGAGGACTTCAGCGACAAGATGTTCACCCGCAAGCTCAGGCAATGGCTCGACAAGGGCCGCTGCTCCCACAAGACCGATCACGTTTTCAAACTCGATGACGTCAAGGTGCCGGGCAAGGAACGCAGACTCGGCAAGGCCCTCGCCCAACAGCTTCAGAGCGACAAGGCCATCATGGGCGTGTTCGACGAGGGCTGCATGGGCATGTTCAACGCGAT
>CAYYPN010000108.1:0-8929 GCA_964473545.1 uncultured Planctomycetaceae bacterium | reverse complement strand
ACCGGCGGCGGCGAGGCGGACGTCTCGCCGCTCGTGCTGGCGACGGCCAAACTGCTGGGCATCACCGAGTTCTACCGCATCGGCGGTGCCCAGGCCGTCGCGGCGCTGGCGTTCGGTACCGAAACCATTCAACCGGTCGACTTCATCGCCGGCCCCGGCAACGCCTACACCCAGCAGGCCAAGCGCCAGGTCTTCGGCACCGTCGGCATCGACGGGTTCTACGGCCCCAGCGAGGTCGCCGTCCTCGCCGACGCGTCGGCCGACCCCAAACGTGTGGCGTCGGACCTGCTGGCCCAGGCCGAGCACGATCCGGGCTGCTGCTTCCTCGTGAGCTGGCAACGCGAGGTGATCGAACGCATCATCGACCAGGTGAACGAACAACTCCCTGCCCGCGCCCGCCACGGCGCGATCGAGCAGGCGCTGGTCGACTGGTCGGCGGCGGTGCTGGTCGAGGACGAATCGGCGGCGCTGGCGATGGTCGACGAACTGGCGGCCGAGCACGTGACGCTGGCCGTGACCTCGCCGCGCCAGACGATGGCGAAGCTGCGGCATGGCGGGGCCTGGTTCCTCGGCGACGCGACGCCCGTCGCCAGCGGCGACTACTACGCCGGGCCCAGCCACTGCCTGCCCACGGGCACAACCGCCCGATTCACCAGCGGCATCAGCGTCTACACGTTCCTCAAACGTTCGAGCATCGAGTGTTACCCCGACGGCATGCCGACCCAGGCGATCGACCGCATCGCCGCCCTCGCCGAGGCCGAAGGACTCGAAGCCCACGCCAACAGCGTGAAGATGAGACGAAAATAATCACAGAGGCCGCGGAGACACAAAGGCACTGAGGTGCTACATGATCGTGTTTTTGAAGTGTCCTGCTTTGATGGATTGCCCTGCCACCCTGTGCCTCCGTGTCTCAGCGCTCTCTGTGATCACTGAACCATGACTTACGAACGAGCGAATATCGCGGCGATGGCGGGGTATGTCCCCGGCGAACAGCCGACCGATCCGGCGGTGGTGAAGCTCAACACCAACGAGAACCCCTATCCGCCCCCGGAAGGGGTGCTCGCGGCGCTGCGGGCGATCGGCCCGGAGACGTTGCGGCGTTATCCGCAGCCCACCGCGTTGCCCTTCCGTGAAGCCGCCGCCCAAGTGCACGGACTGCATGCGAACAACATCATCGCCACCAACGGCGGGGACGAGTTGCTGCGACTGCTGGTGGCGACGTTCGTCGATCCGAAGGGCGTGATCGGGGTCGATGACCCGAGCTATTCGCTGTACCCCGTGCTGGCCGCGGCCCACGACGCGAAAATCTACCGGGCGCCCTTGAATGAAGACTGGTCGCTGCCGGCGGATTTCGCGGAACAGTTGAACACGGTGCATGCGCAACTGGCGTTCGTCGTGAATCCCCACGCGCCGTCGGGGCGGCTGACCTCGATCGACGCGCTCGATGCGATCGCGCGCGATTTCACGGGCGTCCTTGTGGTCGACGAGGCGTACGTTGACTTTGTCGACCCGGAGGTTGGCCACGATGCGGTCGAACTCGTGCGGCGGCACGACAACGTGGTGCTGCTGCGCAGCTTGAGCAAGGGGTATTCGCTGGCGGGGCTGCGGTTCGGGTACGGCATCGGGCCGACGGATTTGATCGACCCGATGCTGACCAAGACCAAGGACAGCTACAACACCGACGCGGCGAGCCAGGCGCTGGCGACGGCGGCGATGGCAGGGCGCGACGCGGCGGCGAAATCGTGGCGGGCGGTGCGCGAGGAGCGGGCGCGGGTGACGGCGGCGCTGGCGGCGATGGGGTTCGACGTGCCGGATTCGCAGTCGAACTTCGTGCTGGCCCGGCCGACCGGCGGCGCGGCGCGTGAACTGTACCAGGCGTTGAAAGATCGCCGCATCCTTGTGCGTTACTTTGACATGGCGCGCCTCGACGACAAGCTGCGCATCACGATCGGCACGCCGGAGCAGAACGACGCGTTGCTGAAGGCGCTTCGCGATATCCATTAACCACAGAGCCACCGAGGCACAGAGGGGTTATTCGGGTGGAACAGGATCCGCTGACATACAAGGTCATCGGCGCAGCCATCGAAGTGCATCGACATCTTGGGCCAGGCCTCCTCGAGTCGGCCTACGAGCAATGCCTGTGCATGGAGTTGTCCAACGCGGGTCTCGCACATGAGCGGCAGCGAAAGTTGCCCGTTGTTTATAAGGGAATGCAACTCGACATCGGATACCGAATGGATGTTGTCGTTGAAGATCAACTGGTACTCGAACTGAAGACCGTTAATGCCATCGAACGCATTCATGAAGCGCACCTATTGACGTATCTAAAGTTAAGCGGCATCCACAAGGGCCGGCTGATCAACTTCCACAGTCCACGCATACGTGATGGGATCAAAAGAATGGTTCTCTGATACCATACCTCTGTGGCTCTGTGACTCTGTGGTTAAACTCATGGCAAGAACATCGGAAATCAAGCGTAAGACCAACGAGACGGACATCGCGTTGTCGTTGAGTCTGGACAGCGGGCCTTATACCCATGACACCGGCGTCGGGTTTCTCGATCACATGCTCGACCACGTCGCGCGGCACGGGCGGGTCGGGTTGAACGTCAGGGCGGCCGGCGACACCCACATCGACGACCATCACACCGTCGAAGACGTCGGCATCGTGCTCGGGCAGGCGATCGCCGAAGCGGTCGGCGACAAGAAGGGCATCGAGCGGTACGGTTATGCCGTGGTGCCGATGGACGAGTCGCTGGCGCGGGTGGCGTTGGACCTGTCGGGCCGGGCGGCGCTGGTGTATCGCGTCGACTTCCGGGGGTTTGGGGAGGACCCCGCGGCGATCGGGAAGTTCGACGTTCAACTGGTGCAGGAGTTTTTCAATGCCGTGGCTCAGAACGCGAAGATGAACCTGCACATCGAGGTCCCCTGGGGCGAGAACAACCACCACATCGCCGAGGCGATTTTCAAAGCCTTCGGCCGGGCGCTGCGCCAGGCGATCGCCATCACCGGCGACGAGGTCCCGAGCACGAAGGGATCGCTTTGACATCGCGTGATTAACGAAACATGCGCCTACGATGCGCGGCAAGGAGACACGTCATGAACAACGCCATCGGTCGTCGGCCGTTCGGGAAACAAGGCGACAAGTTGTCCATCATCGGCATGGGCGGGATCGTCATTCAGGACATGGAACAGGAAGACGCGAACCGTTACGTGGCGGCGGCGGTGGAGCGCGGCGTGAATTACTTCGACGTCGCCCCGTCGTACGGCCACGGCATGGCGGAGACGCGGCTCGGCCCGGCGCTCGAGCCCTACCGCAAGCAGAGCTTTCTGGCGTGCAAGACCGGCAAGCGCGACGCCACCGGCGCCGAGGAAGAAATCGCCGGCAGCTTCGAACGGTTGCGCACGGATTACTTCGACCTGTTTCAGTTGCATGCGATCACCGACGTCGAAAAGGACGTCGATGCGGCGTTCGCCAGTGGCGGCGTGATGGAAATGATCGACCGCTACAAGCGCGAGGGGCGGATTCGGCATGTCGGGTTCAGCGCGCATTCGACCGAGGCGGCGCTGGCGGCGATGGGTCGGTACGACTTCGACTCGATCCTGGTGCCGCTGAACTTCGCGGCGTGGTTCGACGATGCCTTCGGCCCGCAGATGCTCGAGGCGGCCGAGGAACACGACATGTCCGTGCTGGCGCTGAAGGCCCTGGCCCGGCACAAGTGGCCGCCCAACGACCCCCTGCGGCGGGAATACGGCAAGTGCTGGTATCGGCCGGTGACCGACCCCTACGAGGCGAAGCTGGCGTTGCGGTTTACGTTGAGCCTGCCGGTGAGCGCGGCGATCCCGCCGGGCGAGGCGGCGTGCTTCGACATGGCGATGGACCTGGCGGCGGAATTCGAACCGATCACACCCGAGGAAACCGCGACGTTGAAAAATCTCGTCGAAAGTTTCAAGACCGACCCGATCTTCACCGGCTAACATGTCGGCATGAATCAACCGGACCCCAGCAAGTGGTACGTGGTCGGGCGGCACGATCTGCGCGGGTGGATGATCGGCCTCGGCATCGCCCTGGTCGTGACCGTGGGCATCGTCGGCTACCACGAGGTGGTCGATCCGTTATACCTGTCGGACAACTGGGGCGAGGTTGAAAAGGGGATGATCTATCGCAGCGGCGACCCGCCTCCCTTCGCGATCGAGGGGATACTGCGCGAGCACGGGATCGGACGGATCATCAAGCTCAGCGGACATGTGCACGAGCAACTGCACCACCGTAAGGAGGCCGAGGCCGCCGAGGCGGTGGGCGCGGAGATGTTGACCGTACCGATGCCCGGCGACGGCACCGGAACGGTCGAGGCGTACGTCGAGGCGTTGACGCTGTTGCACGAAGCCGAGGAAAAAAACACGCCGACGCTCGTGCACTGCGCCGCGGGGACCCACCGCACCGGCGGGGTCGTCGCCATGTATCGGCTGTTGATTCAGAACGCCGAGGCCAACGACACGCTGGCCGAGATGACGGAGTACGATTTCGACCCGGTGAAGCACCGCAAGCTTCTGGATCACCTCAACGCGCACGGCGCCGAGATCGCGCGGGGTCTGCGGGCCCGGGGCCTGGATGTGCGCGATCCGAATGCGATTCCGAAGCTGGGCGAGTGAGCGGTCCGGCCACGGTTCAATTCGAAGACGCGTCCTTTTTCCGATGAACCAGCCACGCGCGGTCGGCGAGGTTGATCGCCGCGTCAAACGCTTCCGCCTGGTTCTCGCGCCAGATCGGCCACTCGCGATTCGTAAACACCACCCACGCCCCGTCGGGCAGTTTGGCGGTGTTCGGATCGCGCATCGCCATGAAATTGCTGTTGATCGGCCGCCCGCTGTAGTACAGGATCTCCGGCTTGCCGCGCACGATGTCGCCGCTGTACAGCGTCGTGTCCTCGGGCACGTGCTGGCGAATGATCGTGGCCGCGTCGAGGCCCGACCGGCTCCAGTGATGCGACGCCTTGAGGTGCTCCACCGGCACACTCAGCAGCGCGAACAGCGCCACGATCGCCAGCGCCCCGGCCGCCACGTCCTGCCGCAGCCACAGCCGCACCGCCGTGATCGCGATGGCGATGCTGAGCACCCCCGTCGCCGCCGCCGCCATCCAACGCGCCGGCTCGTTCCACAAAACCACCGCCAGCACCACGTGCGCCGCCGCCAAACCGGGCGCCAGCCCCGTCCCGAACTGCCGCAACAGCGTCGCCTTT
Source organism: uncultured Planctomycetaceae bacterium (assembly GCA_964473545.1). Taxonomy (GTDB): domain Bacteria; phylum Planctomycetota; class Phycisphaerae; order Phycisphaerales; family Zrk34; genus CAYWKS01. The sequence goes on along the minus strand of CAYYPN010000108.1, from coordinate 3,690 downwards.
GTCTCCGGCCAGCGACCGGCCGCCCACTCCGACGCCACCTTCCCCGCCAGCGGCAACCACAACGGCAACGTCACGTAACCATACCGCGGGTTCGTCACCCCGTTGAGCAGCACGATCACCAGCGAACCGGCGATCGTCCCGATCAATGCCCGGGTCATCGCATCGCCCCGCCGCCACAACCACCTGAAACCGACGATCACCAGCAACGACGCCGGCAACGCCATGGCGATCAGTTGCACCGGCGTAAGCAACGCATCCAACACGCGCCGCAGGTTGAGCAGGTTGTAGCCGGCCTCCTGCAACCCGCTGAGGTCGGGGTGCACGCCGAGGCGTTGGACCTGCAGATACGCCGCGAGAATCCACGCCCCCGCAAGTGCGAGCCCCACGAGCAGCGGCGCCCAGCACGACGGGCGGATCAGCCAGCGCCATTGCCGCGTGGCGATCGTCGCCCCGACCAGCGCGCCGCCGATCACGATCAAACCCGCGTGGAACTTGAGCATGATCGACGCGGCCAGCGTCAACGCCACGCCGACGGACCACAACCACTTTTTCCGGGGCCGGCCGAAGCCTGACTCCAGCAACATGAACGCGCACGCCACGCTCGCCAGGGTCAGGTTGCCGTCGATGTCGGCGCTGCGGCTCTGGGCCCAGAGCGTGATCAGTGTGATGTACCCCAGCCCGCTCGTCCACGCCGCCACCCGCCCGAACCATCGCCCGGCCATCAGCGCGCACAACGCCGCGGTCAACCCCGCGGCGATGACCGACGGGATGCGCCACACCCATTCATTGCCGACGCCGACGATGCTTTCGACCGTCGCCAGCACCCAGTAATGGCCCGGTGGCTTGCGGATGTAAAGCTCGCCGTACATGCGCGGCAACAGCCAGTCGCCCGTCTCGACCATCTGGTGCGCGGTGATGGCGCGAAACCCTTCCGTCCCCGCCATCGGCGCCTCGCCGAGCCACCCGATGTGACAGAACACCACCAGCCCGAACGCCACGAGCGCCGCCTGCCAATGCCACCGGTTCGGTTGGGGTTCGTCTGCCTGTTGAAGCATGTGCACATGGTAGCACAGAGAAACCAGAGCCTGGTGTTAAGAAGCGATGCGGCCGCGTTGCGTGGCGGCGCGCGTTGCATGACCCCCTAAGGCTTCACGTTCGGCCGCGCCACATCCTCCCCGCCCCACACACCGCAACTCGTCCACCGCTCATCCGCATCGGACCAGAACGGCGCGCTCGTCGACAAGCCCAGCGGCAACAACGCCGTCGCCGCCAGGTACAGGCTGCCCGTCGAAATGTAACGATCGGCCAGCGCCGGTTGATGCCCGCACAGCCCGATGCGCAACCAGCCCTCATCGTCATACGTGCCGGGGGCGCCGAGCGTACGATCGATCACCCCCGTCAACGCGCCCCGCACCGCCGCGGGTTTCACATCCTCACCCAACGTCTGCTTCCACGCCTGATGCGCGAGCAACTGGAACGCCCCGCACCGATACGTGATCGACCGCCCCACCGCGCAGAATGATCCATCGGGTTGAATCATCTGCTCCTGCATCGCCGCGTACGCCGCCGCACGTTCACGCATCGGACCGGCCAGTGCATGCCAGTCGTCCCGCATCGGACCGGCCGCATCGAGCACGTCCAGCAGGAACGGCTGAATCACGTAGCTGTTGTAATAATCAGCCGCGTAGTGCGGGCCATCACCATACACCGCGCCGCCGAGATACCACTGCTCGTGCTGGCGGATCGCGTAGTCGATCCGGATGGGGTCGTACGACTCGCCCACCGCACAAAGCATCGCCTCGATCGCCGCGCTGAATAAGAGCCAGTTGTTGAAACCGGGACGAATGACGCGCGAGCTTTTCAGACATTCGACAAGCCGGTCCTTCACACGCTCGTCCAACGGGTCCCACAACGCGCCGCGGCCCCGCAAGAGCCCGATCGCCAGAAACGCCGCATCCACCAGCGGCTGCCCGCCGGTATTGAAATTCATGTCATCATCACTCGCCGGATCGGTCGCCCGGTCCAACCCCGCCCGTGCCAGTTCCGCCAACTCCCCCCGCAATCGCTCGGCCTCACCCTCCAACTGCTCGCAAGCCAGAAACGGCCCGATCCCCGCCAGCAGACGCCCCAGACATTCCAGATGCGTGTACTGATCCCGGTCGTTCACGTCCGGATGATGCTCCACCGGCATCGACGCCTTCAGCCGCCCCGCCGCCAACGCCTCCAACGGCGGCCGCGCGAGGCGTTCGAGATGGTTCAGCCAGTTTTCATACGGCGTCGACATGCACGCATGCTAGCACGACCACAGACCGGCGATCAGAATCGTCGGCTACCCGGAAAAGGATTCAGGAAGACGGGCCGAAGGATCACGGCCTGAAACGTTTGATCTGCAATTCCCGGATCGGTTTGTAGTGCTTGTCGTTGGCGGTCAGGAGTTGCTCATGGGTTTCGATGACCGTCGCGGCAATCAAGGCATCGGCCATGCTCATCGCCACCGACAAGTTGTACTCTTCCATGTAGATCGACGCCCGGTGGCCGATGTTTTCGGTCAGCGGCATCGTCTGAAACCGCTGATCGGCAAGGAAGGCTTTGATCGAACGCATCTCCGCCTTATTCTTCGCGCCTTGCATCAGTTCCATGCAGGTCACGACGGAAACCGCCCGATCTTCAGCACGGTCGACCGCACGAGCGGCCTTGGCGTTGCCGCGCAAGACCCAGATCAGCACGTCGGTATCAAAGACCATCCATCCGCCCCCGACGCAGGCGACGAACATGGGCGTCCACGTTCTGCATATCCTGACGGTCGGCCCACATGCCAAACGCCTCGTGATCGGCGGCGCTGGGCAGTTGCCCCGAACCGTGATCGGGAACCGGGTGCATCACCGCGGCGGGCTTGCCGCGATATAGCACCGTGACCCGTTCCTTGCGCTGCAAGGCGCGAATCACTTCACTGGATCGCTTGCGCAGATCGACGAATGACGCTTTCATGCCCAAATACTCCAAGTGTACATACTGACTATACACTCGGCACAACCGCCCGGCAACTTCATCCTTCTGCCTTCTAACGGCTTCCCCGGCCCGGTTACCGGCTCTTGCGTTTGCGGTCTTTGCGTTTGCGCTTGGATCGCTGTTTGACCTTGAACCTTGGCCCGCCCTTGGAGCCCATGGCGGCAAGGTCCTGCTGGCCCAGCGAGCCCATCGCCCGCATCCGCTGCAGGCCGGACATGTTGGACATCTGCTTGGTCATGCTGCTGACGGCGTCGAAGCCCTTGCAGAGCTGGCTGACGTCCTTGGTGTCGGTGCCGGAGCCGCGGGCGATGCGGCGGCGGCGGGAGTTGCTCAGCAGATCCACGTCGGCCCGCTCTTCAACGGTCATCGACTGGATGATCGCTTCGGTCTGGTTGAGCTGGGCGTCGTCGACGTCGAGGTCTTTGAGCTGGCTGCCGAGGCCGGGCACCATGCCCAGCAGCGACTTCATCGAGCCCATCTTCCGCATGGTGCGGAGCTGCTTGAGGAAGTCGTCCATGGTCATCTTGCCCTGGGCCATCTTTTCCTGGAGGGCCTGGGCTTCCTCCTGGGTGACCTGTTCCTGGGCTTTTTCGACGAGGCTGACGACATCGCCCATGCCCAGGATGCGGCTGGCCATGCGGTCGGGGTGGAACTCTTCGAGGCCGTCGACCTTTTCGCCGG
>CAYYPN010000107.1:0-8940 GCA_964473545.1 uncultured Planctomycetaceae bacterium | reverse complement strand
TTCCATTTGAACGCGTTCCAGTCGTCGCCGTTGACGAACCCGTCGAAGTAGACCATGTGCTGGTTGTAGCCGCGCCAGTGTTGCCAGCCGAGTCGATCGCGCCCCTCGGGAACCCAGTCGGGCACGTTGTTCGCCGGCCACCCGCCGGTATGCAGGTGCCACTTGCCCACGTACGCGGTGCGATAGCCCTGGTTGGCAAACGCGTCGGCGAGGCCGATCTCCGTCCAGCGCGTGCGGGTGGAGTTGATGATGTGCCCGGTGGTCTGCGGGTGCCGGCCGGTCTGCAGCATCGCCCGGTATGGCGTGCACACCGGACAACTCGACACCACGTGGTCCAGTGTGATCCCTTCGCCCGCCAGCCGATCGATATGCGGCGTCTCGATCGGCAACGGATAAATCAGCCTCGGCGTTCGGCAGCAACCGCTGGTACAGCGGCAACGACCGCGCCCGCAACTGGTCCGGCATGATGTAAACGACATTGGGGTGACGTGATCGATTCATGTTCCTAATCTATATTCGCCCGCACCGTTTCGCTACAGGTGAACCACGCCATGGCCAATCCCGTGATCCTCGACACCGACGCCGGTTCCGATGTCGACTTGGCCCTGTCGTAAGTCCGTAAGCACAATAGCCGGCAGCTATTACCCCGAACCCCAACATCCGAACCGTTCTTTGTTCTCCGTCGTAGTTGATGCATGAACAAGAACACCGCCACGGACGGGCGGCAACTGTCGGGGTCGGCAAAAGAGGCGCTTCGACTTCGGACCGTGCGCGCGGTGCGGATCGAGGGGATGAAGCAGGTCGAGGTGAGGCGCACGATGGGGGTGAGCAAGACGTCGCTGTTCGAGTGGTTGTGCGCCTACGACACCGGCGGCGTAGCGGCCCTGAAGGCGAAGAAGGTCGGCCGCAGGCCCGGGCACACGCGCCTGAGCAAGCGGCAACAGAACAGCATCCGCAAGGCGGTGATGGACAAGCACCCCGACCAACTCAAGCTGCCGTTCGTTCTGTGGAACCGCGCCGCGGTGCAGCGGCTGATCGCCCGGCGTTACGGGGTGACGCTGTCGCTCAAGTCGGTGGGTCAATACCTGCGTCGTTGGGGCATGACGCCGCAGAAGCCGCTGAAGCGCGCGTACGAGAAGTGCGACGAACAGGTCAGGCAGTGGCTGGACAAGACCTACCCGAAGATCAGGAAACAGGCTCAAAAACAGCGAGCCACGATCTACTGGGGCGACCAGATGGGCCTGCGCTCCGACCACACCGCGGGCCGAAGCTACAGCCCCAAGGGCAGGACGCCGGCGATGAAGACCACGGGCAAACGGTTCGGTTGCAGCATGATGTCGGCGGTCACCAACTCGGGCAACCTCTCGTTCATGACCTTCCGCGGGCGCTTCAACGCCGCGGTGCTGATCGAGTACCTGGGCCGACTGATCCGCCACGCCGATCGGAGGGTGCTGCTGATCCTCGACGGCCACCCGGTGCACAAAAGCCGAAAAGTCAAGACCTGGCTGGAGAAGCACAAAGAGAAGATCGAGGTGTTCCTGCTGCCGGGCTATAGCCCGGAACTGAACCCGGATGAATATCTGAATCAGGACGTGAAGGCGAACGTGTTCAAGCACGAGCGGCCGGTGGACGCCGGGCACATGCAGAAGCTGCTGAGCCGCGCCATGCGGCAACGCCGGAAGAGGCCCGCGACGGTAGCCAACTACTTCCAACACCCCGCCGTCCGCTACGCGGCGTAAGGTCGGCAGTTAGGGTTCGGGGTAATAACAGCTGCCGGGCGATGGGGAGATGGCGAACGTTGCCCATGACATGCGCGAACGTGATTCGGGAGCTGTTAGCTCCCGGCTATCGGGATTTGCGATATCGGCACCAAACTTGCCATCCCGTTCCGGGGGTGCGACGATTCACGCATGATTACCATCGAAGATGTGCGGGTCATCGCGATGGTGCCGGCGACCTGGAACCTGGTCGTGGTGAAGGTCGTCACCAGCGAGCCGGGGTTGTATGGGGTACCTGTACGTCGGCGACACGCCGGGCGTGGGGGTGGACATCGACGAGGATGCGGCGGCGAAGTACCCGGCCGTCCCGGAGCGGGTTGAATGGACTCAATGCCGCCGCCCGGACGGGGGGTTGAATCGGCCGTAGGCGACAATGTCACTTTTTGGGGCATCGACGGGTCGAAAATCGCTATAAGTGGCTGCAACACAACGCTTCGTGCGAGGAGAAATTTTTTTTTGCCCATGTCCGCCCGGACACGGGGCGGACATCGCAAGAAGCCGGTGAACGCATTCGCCAACCCTCGTACATACGCGAGGTTACGATCGCCGTGCAACGCGCCTGACCGCCGGGGGGGTATCCTGTCCGGACATGGTTATCGGACTCTATTGGCCGGGCGGCGGAGAATGAACCCGGGTCCGGGCGCAGCGAAGGTCGGGTGAACTTCACACTTCGAACTTCTCACCTGCGTTAGGCGGGGACCTGGGTTTTGCACGGCGGCAGTTCTTCCAGGGCCTTGTCGATGTTGGCCTGGTCGAGTTCGAAGTCGTCGAGTTCGCCGGCGAGGTACTTGTCGTAGCTGAGCAGGTCGAAGTGGCCGTGGCCGGAGAAGTTGAACACGATGCACTTGGCTTCGCCGGTTGCCTTGCACTTCAGGGCCTCGTCGATGGCGGCCTTGATCGCGTGGTTGGTCTCGGGCGCGGGGCAGATGCCTTCGGTCCGGGCGAACAGGACGCCGGCCTCGAAGGCGGCGTTCTGGTGGTAGGCGACGGCGTCGAGCAGGCCGAGCTTCTGGATGAGGCTGACGCTGGGCGCCATGCCGTGGTAGCGCAACCCGCCGGCGTGGATGCCCGTCGGGACGAAGTTGTGGCCGAGCGTGTACATGCACGCCAGCGGCGCCATGCCGACGGTGTCGCCGAAGTCGTAGGCGTACTTGCCGCGGGTGAGCGTGGGACAGGCGGTGGGCTCGACGGCGACGAGGCGCGGGCCGTGGCCGTCGAGGCGATCCTTGACGTACGGGAAGATCAGGCCGGCCATGTTGGACCCGCCGCCGGCGCAGCCGATCATCACGTCCGGCGTCTCCTGGGCGAGGGCGAGCTGCTTCTTCGTCTCCAGGCCGATCACCGACTGATGCGTGCAGACGTGGTTGAGCACCGAGCCGAGCGAGTAGTTGGTGTTGTCGTGGGTCGCGGCGTCTTCGACGGCTTCGGAGATGGCGATGCCGAGCGAGCCGGTGGTTTCGGGGTCCTGTTCCAGGACCTTGCGGCCGGCCTGGGTGTCGGTTGACGGCGAAGCCACGCAGGTCGCGCCCCAGAGCTGCATCAGCGAGCGGCGGTAGGGCTTCTGGTGATAGCTGACTTTCACCATGTAGACCTTGCACTCGAGGTCGAACAGGTCACAGGCGAACGCGAGGGAAGAACCCCACTGGCCGGCGCCGGTCTCAGTGGCGATGCGTTCGATGCCCTGTTGCTTGTTGTAGTAGGCCTGGGCGACGGCGGTGTTGGGCTTGTGGCTGCCGGCGGGGCTGACGCCTTCGTTCTTGTAGTAGATGCGGGCCGGCGTGCCCAGCGCCTTCTCCAAACGTCGGGCACGCACCAAGGGCGTCGGCCGCCAGATGCTCAACGCCTCGCGCACCGCGTCGGGGATGTCGATCCACTTCTCGGTGCTGACCTCCTGCTCGATCACGGTGTCGGGAAAGATCACGCGCATGTCGTCGGGCGTCACCGGTTCGCCGGTCGCCGGGTGACAATGCGGGGGGATCGGCCGGGGCAGGTCGGCGGCGAGGTTGTACCACTGATGCGGAATATCGTGAGCCGACAGCATGATGCGGGTGTCTTCCATGGCGATAACCTCCGAGACAGATCGGACCGGTGGGGGGACGATAGTCTACGGGCAAGCCGGTCCCCGGGCCAAGGGACCGCGTTACTCGATGGTCAAGGTTACGGTTCGCTCTTCACTCTGGGCGTAGCCGATGCGGTTGGCCTTGTAGCGGATCGTGTGCTTGCCGGACTGGAGGATGAAGGGTTGGGTGTACAGCCGCCAGTGTGGGTCGTCGCCATCGTCGGTGGTGTAGACGATGCTCGCCCCTTGCGTGGGCGTGTGGAGCTGGATCGCGGCGGGACCGGCGACGGTGGCCTCGCCTTCGATCCTGTCGGCGCCTTCGCCCTTGCGTTCGGCGTTGATCGCGATGCAGATGCACGGCGCGGTGGCCGGTTGCTCGTCCTGGCCGTGCCACCAGGTGGCCTTCATGACGTGCTCGTCGATCTGCCCGAGGTCGCCGACGTCGTCCAGCCATTCGTCCAGCGCGTCGCGGAGTCGCTCGAGTTGATCGGCGTAAGCCGGGTCGTCGGCGAGGTTGTTGACCTGGTGCGGGTCGGCCTCGCAGTCGTACAACTCCTCGACCGGCCGCGTGGTCTGGGCGAACCACTGCTGCGGGCCCTCCAGCGTGCCGGCGATGTAGCGCTGCCAGATCTCGTGCTGGATCGGGTGGTTGTTACGGTAGGGAACCCAGCCCAGGCGCGGCAGGTCGGGCCGATAGTTGCGGATGTAGCGGTAGCGTCGGTCACGCACGCCGCGGCACATGTCGTAAGCCGTGTCGAACCGGTCGCGGCTGTGGCAGCAGTATTCCCGCTCGCGGGCATCGGGTCCGATGAACGGCTGGCCCTGCATGTGCCACGGAATGTCCACGCCGCACAGCGACAACACGGTCGGCCCGAGGTCGATCATGCTGACCATGCGCATGTCGGTCGTGCCCGGGTCGATCACACCCGGCCAGCGGACGAGGCACGGCACGTGCGTGCCCGAGTCATACAACCACCGCTTGGCCCGCGGCAATCCCTCGCCGTGGTCCGACCAGATGAACACGATCGTGTTATCCGCCAGCCCGTCTTCCTCCAACTCCTGCAGCAATCGCCCGGCAACCTCGTCGTTGGCGGCGATGTGGTCGTATTGCCGCGCCAGACACTTGCGGGCTTCGGGCGTGTCCGGCAGGTAAGGCGGCAGCATCACCGAATCGGGATCGGTCTTCGGCTCGCCGCCCTTGTCGGGCCACTGGCCGGATTCATGGGTCTTATCCAGGTTGAACACCGCGAAGAATGGCTGGTCGGGATCCGGCCGGTCGCGCCAATGGCACCCCCTGCGGCACCAGTCCCACGCGCTGGTCGGCGCCTGGAACTGGTAGTCGGTCTTGACGTTGTTGGTGCAGAAGTAACCGGCCTGGCGCAGGTACTCGGTGAAACACTTGGCGTAGTGCGGGACGACCGCGCCGTAGGGCGTGGGCAACTGCGGCGTCTCGGGCTGGAAATGGCTGGTTCGCATGTGATGCGCCCCGGCGCTGATCGGATACAAGCCGGTGATGACCGAGAAGCGATTCGGTGCGCAGACCGGCGCGGTGCTGAACGCGTTGGGAAATACGCAGCCTTGCGACGCCAGGCGATCGACGTTGGGCGTACGGGCGACCGGATCGCCGTAGCACCCGAAGCGCGGGCTGGTGTCCTCGAAGCTGATCCAGAGAATGTTGGGTCGATCGGACATGGCTTGTTCCTGTGGATAAGGGTTTTCGTGTGCGGGTCGGGCCAGTGTAGGTCAAGCGGGTGTTGCGTCAATGCATGGGCTGCTATGATCGGTGCGACCGTCTTGCAACCACGGGAAATGCCATGAAAGACACGATTCAATTCGACGACTTTATGAAGCTGGACCTGCGGGTGGCGACGGTGGTCGAGGCCGAGCCTCACCCCAACGCCGACCGCCTGCTCAAGCTCCAGATCGACCTGGGCGAGGCGTTGGGCCGGCGCCAGATCTGTGCCGGCATCCGCGCCCACTACCAGCCGGAAGAACTGGTCGGCAGGCAGATCATCGTGGTCGCCAACCTCGAGCCGCGCAAGATCCGGGGCGAGGAATCCAACGGCATGCTCCTGGCCGCCAGCGCCATGGAAGGGGACGAGATCCAGGATGTGGTGCTGCTGACGCCGATGCGCCAGGCGCCCGCCGGTTCGATGGTGGGGTAAGCTGACGTTGTGTTCCATGCCCCTGATAGCCGGCACCAGACCTGGTGCCGGACGGTGGGGAGCGGGTGACCGTTGCCCTTGACGTGCGCGGTGGCGATCCGGGAGCTGTCAGCTCCCGGCTACTACTGCCCGTCGTTGGCGTCTTCATCCTCCGCGTCGCCGCGGTCGGGTTCGTAGCCGACGCGGCGGCTGATGGCTTCGAGGGTGAAGGGGTTGCCCGCCTCGCGCTGGGCCGCCATCGCCTGGGTCTGCAACACCAACTGCATCAACAGCGGTCGCGCCTGGGCGTATTGGCCCTGGGTCATCGACTGGTAATCGGTGATCTGCGTGACGTACGCTGTCATCGTCCGGTCCACCGGCACCACGCCCGTCCGCTCGGACGGCGGAACCGTGTTCGGATCCTCAGCCCGACTCAACGGGCCGGCCAGGTCGAACACGCCATCGACGAACTGCTCGGACTGGCCGACGATCTCGAGGTTGGGCACGATGGGCCGGGTCGACTGCTGCGGGTTGAATTGCCGGCGGGTGAAGTCGGTGATGCTGAGCACCTGGAACCCTTCGCCGAGCATCTCGACCACCGCGTCCAGCCCCTCGGCGGCGGCCTTCTCGGCATATCGCTGGCCGCGCTCCTTGGCGAACGCGTAAGCCTGCAACTTCACCAGGTCGGCCACCACCCGCTCACGCACCGTGGCCAGGTCCCTGGGCGCCCGCGAAGGTTCGGCGGCGCGGATGCGGAAGACGTACCGCGTGCCGCCGCGGTCGACGACCGGCTGCGACGGCAGACCCACCTGCAGGCTGGTCGCCCGCAGGGGATGGTCGGCCGGCGGATTCAGCTCATGCGCGCTGCCCACGTACACCGGCGTGGGGACCGCCTGCATCTGACCGCCGCTGCCGACCAGCAACATGCTCTGGCCCAGCCCTTCACGGGTGGCCAGGTCACGCACCGCGACCCAGCCCCCGGCGGTATCCTCCACACCCACCACGCGGGGCTCGAACCCGAACTCCGGGTTGTCCGCCACCTGCTGGGCGATCGACGCCAGCGACGGCAACACCGCATCATCGGGAATCTGGAGGTAGCCCGAGTTCGGGTCACGCGGGTAGCGGCGCAGCGGCCGCTCCATCTCCGCGCGAATGAACCGGATCGCCTGCGACTGGCGAGCCTGGGCGTTCATTCGCTCGATCCGATCCATCAGATGCTCGCGCACCACCTCATACGGCAGCGGCTCGGTCGGGTCGGCATCGGAATGGGCGTTGGGGTCCGAAGCCTGCGGATCGCCCGGCGCGCCGGGGACGAACTCGTCGGGGTTGTCCAGGTAGTAACGCTGGGCTTCGACATCGTCGACGCGGGCCGCCGCGCGGGCCGCCTCCATCGGCACGGCGATCCATTCGAGTTGCACCCGCGCCGGCAGCCGGTAGCCGAATCCGTACGGATCGTTCGCGCCGGCGGGCATATCGCGGTACTGCTCGAACTGGTCGGTGATCTGCTGTTCGGTCGGCTGGCCGACTTCGGTGAGGTAGCGGGTCGCGGGAATGGGGACGACATCGACGGAAACCGACGACTGCACGTCCCGGGCGAAGTGGCGCAGCTCGGGTTCGCTGGCCCGCATGGGCTGCTGGATCATCCGCGCCAGCCGCTGGTAGATCAGCCAGTGCTGCAGCGTGCGGACGATGCCCTGGTCGGTCGTGCCGAAGGTCTGGCGCAGCTTGGCCATGTTCTGCGGGTCAACCTGCATGCTGTTGAGTACGGACTGGGCCTCGGCCATGCTGGCGTGCAGTCCTTGTTGCTCGGCTTCGATCTGCGCCAGCAGCCAGACCATCGCCGCGTTCTCGACCTGCGGCAGGGTTCGGGCCATCTCACGGTGCAGGTTGGCCAGCAACCGCAGCTCGGCCTCGGCCTGCTGGTACTGGGCCTGCGTGACCTCCCGTTCACCGACGGTGCCGCGGACGATGTCGTCGGCCGACTGCCGGCCCATGCGCGTGGCCGTCGCCGGCACTAGGAACAGCACCATCAGCAGCGACCCGCCGAACGCGAGAATCCACTTGTTGTATTTACGAAAAAAGGCGAATGACATAGCCCGAGGCTCCAGGGATGGGACGGAAAACCGGTTGCGAGCCCCGAAGTATCGCCCATTACATGGGAATGATCAAATGCCAATGGCAAAGGTCAAATGCGGGATATTTGCCATGGATCCTTTGCCATTGATCATTCCGCCGAGCCGTGCTTCGGCGGGGGCAGGTCGTCGAGGCGGCGGCGGACGGCTTGCTCGAAGGCGTCGGCATTGCGGACGAAGTTGGGGTTGTTGGCCGTGTGGCCGTATTCGTCCTCGATCAACTGCTCAACGTCCTCGAATCGTGTTTCGGGCAGGGGGTGGGTCTGGAGCCATTCGACGCCGCCGCCGCCGGAGGCTTCCTGGAGGATTCGCATCACGTCGAGCATCGCCCGCGGGTCGTAGCCGGCCCGGGTCATGTAACGCAGGCCCAACTCGTCGGACTGGCTTTCCTGTCCGCGGCTGAAACTGAGCAGATAGAGCTGCCCGGCGACGGGCGCGCCCACGCCGCCGAGGATGCGGATGTAATCCTCGTCGCTGTATTGCGAAGCGACGCCCACGCCCACGAGCACGGCGCTGACGCCGATCTGCCGGGTCATGCGCTGGTTGATGTGTTGCGCGGTGACGTGGCCGACCTCGTGGCTGAGCACGGCGGCGAGTTCGGCTTCATCGTCCATCTTGCTCATCAGGCCGCGCGAGATGAATACCTTCCCGCCGGGCAGGGCGAAGGCGTTGACCGTGCTGCTGTCGAGGGTGTGAAACTCCCACGGCAGGTCGGGCCGCTCGCTCAGCGCCGCCAGTCGCCGGCCGAGATCGGAAACGTACTGCTGGATGTAAGGATCGGGAATCGGCCCGCCGCCTTCGGAGAGGAATTGCGGCGCGGCCTCTTC
>CAYYPN010000106.1:0-9010 GCA_964473545.1 uncultured Planctomycetaceae bacterium | reverse complement strand
GCGCCAGGCCAAGGGCGGGTACATGAAAGCCAACCAGGCCCCGGCGGCGCCCATGGCCCAGACCCTGGAAGGCGAAAACGTCGCCGTCACCACTGTCCGCAACATCGGCGACAAAACCTTCTACCGCAAAAACAATCGCTGGGTCGATTCGACGCTCGATCCGAATGCCGAGGATCGCGCCATCGTCATCAAACAGTTCGGCGACGCGTACTTCGAGCTGGTCCGCCGCCAGACGCCTCAGCAGAACCGTTCCCTCGACTTCAACGATGACGTGTTGCTCGAGATCGAAGGCAAGGTCTACGACCTGCAGCGGTAACAGCCGGCGATGCCGGGCATCAGAATGCCCGGCTGTTAAGGGCCACCGTCTTACGCGGCGTCGATGGTCTGGCCGAGTTGCCGCAGCTTCTCGTAGCGGCGGCGGAGCAGGTTTTCGATCTTGTAACGCTTGAGGTCGCGCAGGGTTTTAGTGATCCATTCCTCGAGGTTGCCGGCGGCGACGTCGGCGTCGCGGTGAGCGCCGCCCATCGGTTCGTCGATAACGTCGTCGACCACGCCGAGCTCGAGGTTGTCCTTCGCGGTGAGGTGCAGTTGCTCGGCGGCGTCGGCGGTGTGCTCGCCGTCACGCCAGAGGATGGCCGAGCAGTTTTCCGGGCTGATCACCGAGTACCAGGCGTTTTGCATCATGGCGATGCGATCGCCGACGCCGATGCCCAGCGCGCCCCCGGAACCGCCTTCGCCGATGACGACGCAGGCGATCGGTACGCGCAACTGCGACATTTCGCGCAGGTTCACCGCGATCGCCTCGGCCACGCCGCGCTCCTCCGACCCGACCCCCGGATACGCGCCGGCCGTGTCGATCATGGTGACGACCGGGAGGTTGAACTTCTCGGCGAGCTTCATCTTGGCCAGGGCCTTGCGGTAGCCCTCGGGATGGGCGCAGCCGAAGTTGGCGGCGATCTTCTCCTTGGTGTCGCGGCCCTTGTGGTGGGCGACGACCAGGCACTTGTGCGGGCCGATGCGGCCGAACCCGGTGATGATCGCCTTGTCGTCGCCGAAGCGCCGGTCGCCGTGCAGCTCGCAGAAGTCCTTGACGAACGCGCGGATGTAGTCGATCGCCTGCGGCCGCGCGGGGTGGCGGGCGACCTGCACGGTCTGCCAGCGCGTGAGCTTGCTGTACGTCCGCTTGAGCAGGGCGGCGTGACTCTCGCGCAGCTTCTTCACCTCGTCGGAGTAGCCGTGCGTCTCGTCGTTGGCGTTGCGCTCAAGCTCGGCGATCTGCTTCTCGAGCTGGACGAGGGGCTTTTCGAATTCCAGTTGAAAGGCGCCGTGGTAGGGCGGCGTCGCGCTGCTCATAATTCAAGCTCCATGGGCCGAACATGCGGCACGTGAGCGGGTGCCGCGTTTTGGGTCCGGCGGATCATCCAGTAGCATACGCAACCGACCCGTTGTACGCCAAGGTCCCGCCGCCATGCTCGATTCGGCCATCCAACGCGTTGTCATCGTCGGCCCCGGCCTGCTGGGCTGTTCATTGGGCATGGCGTTGCGCGCCGCCGGTTTCAAGGGCCGGCTCGTCGGCGTGGCGCGGCGACAAACCACGCTCGACACCGCCATCGCCCGCGGCGGCATCGACGAAGGCACACGCGATCTGGCTCAAGCCCTTCCGGGGGCGGACCTGGTCATACTGGCCACACCCGTCGGCACCGTGCTCAAGCAGATCGACGAACTGGCCGGCATGGACACGGGCAGCGCGATCATCACCGACGTCGGCTCGACCAAGGCGTCGATCGTCGCGAAGGCCGACCGGCGACTGCCGCGGTTCGTCGGCTCGCACCCGATGGCCGGCGCTGAAGCGGCGGGGCCCGAGGCGGCGTGGGCCCAGTTGTATCAAGGTAAGCCGTGTATCCTCACGCCGACGGAACAGACCGACAGCGCGGCGTTGAGCGTCGTCGAGTCGTTGTGGCAGACGTTGGGCATGCGCGTGCACCGCATGGCCCCGGACGTGCACGACAAGACGGTGGCCGTCATCAGCCATTGGCCGCACATGGTCAGCGTGCTGCTCATGCAGGCGGCGAAGGACGAGGATGCGTTGGACATCGCATCGACCGGCCTGACCGACATGACGCGCCTGGCCGGCGGTGACGTGACGATGTGGACGGACATTCTGCTGGATAACGCCGCGGCGGTGTGCGATGCGATCGACGATTTCAACCGGGCCTCGACGGCGCTGGCCCAAGTGTTGCGCAGCGGCGACCGCGCGGCGTTGGCGTCGTTGCTCGCCGATGCCAGGGCCAACCGCTGCGCGTGGAAACCGGCCGACGTGGGAGATGACACATGAGTTATGAACTGGGCGTCATCGGCGCCGGCAACATGGCCGAGGCCCTCGTGCGCGGCCTGATCGATCAGCACCTGATCGAGGCCGCGGAC
Organism: uncultured Planctomycetaceae bacterium; assembly: GCA_964473545.1. GTDB lineage: Bacteria > Planctomycetota > Phycisphaerae > Phycisphaerales > Zrk34 > CAYWKS01. The sequence goes on along the minus strand of CAYYPN010000106.1, from coordinate 6,586 downwards.
ATGTTGGTCTCCGATCCGGCCGAAGCGCGGCGTGAGGTCTTCGCCCAACTCGGCGTCGAGGTGATCGACGACAACGCGCGGGTGATCGCCGAGAGCAAGCTGATCCTGCTGGCGGTGAAGCCCCAGATTCTCGACAAGGTCGCCGACGACCTGGCGGCGGTCGACCCGGCGAAGCAGATGCTCATGAGCATCCTCGCGGGCATCGGCACGGCCAAACTGGAGGGCATGATGAGTCCGGGGGCGCGAGTCATTCGCGTGATGCCCAACACGCCGCTGCTGGTGGGTATGGGCATGTCGGCGATCGCTCCCGGAAGTGCCGCGACGGACGACGACACGAGCCGGGCGCTGGAAATCTTCAGCGCCGCCGGCCAGGCGGTTGTTGTCGCCGAGTCGCTGATGGACGCGGTGACCGCGGTGTCGGGTTCGGGCCCGGCGTACGTGTACTACCTGGCCGAGGCGATGATGAGCGCGGCCGAGGAGTTGGGCATGACTGAAAACCAGGCCCGCCGCTTCGTCAACCAGACCATTCTCGGCGCGGCCACGCTGCTCAACGACGCGCCCGACACCGCCGCCGAGCTTCGCCGCAAGGTCACCAGCCCCGGGGGCACCACCAAGGCGGCCCTGGATTGCATGGAAGCACATCACGTCAAGCAGTCGATCGCCGACGGCGTGAAATGCGCCGCGGATCGAAGCGCGGAGTTGGGGCGGTAAAAGCCACGAAGCCACTGAGCCACAAAGCGACGAAGAACTGCGGCACGTTGATCGTGCGTCCACGTTTTCGCTTTTCTTCGTGGCTTCGTCCCTGCCTGGCTTCTTGGCTTTCCTACTGCACCGGTACGACCGACGTGATTTCCGGCACGTGATCGCGGAGGTTGCGTTCGATGCCCATCTGCAGGGTCATCGTGCTCGACGGGCAACCGACGCATGCGCCGTGAAATCGCACATGCACCACTCCCTTGTCGGTGACATCGACCAGTTCGACATCGCCTCCGTCGGCCTGAATGACCGGCCGGATCAACTCCATGATTTCGGCGACGCGTTCGTGGAGTGACATTGAGTCGTTTTCGATCGATGGGCTCATGCGGTCGGCTTTCCAGCTCGGGTGTAGCGCACCATGATAGGTCTGACCGAGGGATGAGAAAAGGCCCGGCATGGATCATCATGCCAGGCCTTGCGAAACTATCGCAGTTGCAGGGCGGGTTTACTGCACTTCGATCCTGCGGGGCTTGACCTCTTCCTTCTTCTGGAGGGTCAGCTTGAGCACGCCGTCGGCGAGCTTCGCGTCGACGTTGGATTCGTCGACCGTGTTCGGCAGCGTGAAGCTGCGGGCCACCCGGGTGTACCGACGCTCGTTCAGATGCCTGGAGCCTTCGGCTTGTTCGGGCTGGCGTTCGGCCTGGATGCTCAGGATGCCGTTCTCGAGCGTGACGTTGATTTCGTCACGCTTGAACCCGGGCACCTCCGCGTCGACGTAGAGGTTGTTTTCATCCTCGCGGATGTCGACGGGGTAGGCCCCGACCAGCGCTTCCTCGCCGCCGTCGGCGTTGAGGTGCCGGCTCAGCATGCGGTCGAAGTCACGGTGCAGCGACTCGAACGGATCACGCCAGAATGTGGATGCGGTTCGACGAGTGGGTAACATGGCAAGCCTCCTTTCTTTGGCTTGTTGGGTTTGCTCGTTCGCCTGGCCGGTCGCCATCGACCGGTTGCGATTCACCAGAACCTATGGCAAGGTCCGTGCCACCCCCGGAAGGCGCAAGCCAAGTATTGTCATGGCGATATAGGGTATGGCGTCGGGCGGAAGCTGCCGTTCTGGCAGTGCCGGGCCGCGCGGGTGTCCGTCTTTGCAGTTGCGATCGCATCAGCCGATCGCTGTCACGTGCCGATACAATGGCCGTGATGATGATGGTGATGACAGATCGAATGCGGTGGGGGGGCTGGCTGGGCGCGGCGGTGGTGTTGTGCCTCGTGGCCAACGCCGTCGGCCAGACGCTCGAAGAGCGCGGCTATCGGCCGGTCGATCAGACGGTCAGCGATACCGAGCCCCTACGGACGAGCCTGCGCCACCAGGACGCGGGCCTGCAGAACATCGGTGAACGCAACAACGTCTACCGCCGCATCATGCCCGCCGCCTCGCCCAACCAGGCCGACGCGCGGCTTTACCTGATCACGCACGGCGTGGTCGCGTCGTTCGACCGCTCGGAATACTTCCAGTTGGAAAGCGGCGCGGTGTTGCAGACGATCCCGCCGAACACCGTGTTCCACATCGGTTTGCCCGAGTCGGATGAGGAGAAGCGCGAGCAAGTCGCCGACGATCGCCGCATCAACGAGCGGGTCAGCGCACTGATCGACTCCGGGATGAGCGAGTCGGTGGACCGGACGTATCGACCGGCCGCCGCGCCGCCGATCGAGCCGCAGGCCGCGCCCGGGCCGCGGTCGTACGGGTCGTATGTTGCGGGCCAGCGGATGCGTGTGCTCGAGGCGTTGGCGCGGCTTTCACGCGGTGCGCCGGGGAAGTAGGATACAGCGGCAATGACGGAATCCCAGCCCCATCACAGCCGCGCCGTCGAAGACTACGTCAAGCATATCTACAAACTCTCCAGCGAGGACCGCAAAGCCACCACCAAGGAACTGGCCGACCGCATGGCCCTCGGCCAGGGCACGGTCAGCGGCATGCTCAAGCAACTGGCCGCGCGCGGGCTGGTCGAACACAAACCCTACAAGGGCGTCGAACTGACCGACCGCGGTCGGCGGCTGGCCGTGCGCATGATTCGACGCCATCGGCTGATCGAACTGTTCCTCGTTGAGAAACTCGGCTACGCCTGGCATGAAGTCGACGATGACGCCGAGCGACTGGAACACGCGGTGAGCGATCGCCTGGTCGAACGCATCGACAAACTGCTGGGCCATCCGGACGTCGATCCGCACGGCGCGCCGATCCCCACGGCCAGCGGCCAGGTCGCTTCGCAGGACTTCCGCGTACTGGCCGAGCTGGGCCCGGGTGAGGCGGGGGTGATACGCCGCGTCGCCGACTCCGATCCGCAGTTCCTCGAGTTTCTGCATGACCGCGGCCTGCACCTGAACGAGCGCGTCGAGGTCGTCGCCACCGGCCCGTTCGGGTCGCTGCACATCCGCGTCGAAGACCGGGAAACCAGCCTCCCCCGCGAAGCCACCGAACGCATCGCCGTCGAGGCCGAGTGATCGGCATCCATTGATTCAACCCGGACCTTCGCTTCGCTCCCCGAAGGGGTCCGTTGGACAGGTCCGGCTTGAGTTCATCCATACCACTGCCGCAGTTGCCCCAACGTGACCCCCGCCAGTTCATCGACAACATGGTCGGCACTCAATTCTTCCTTCGGATGCGTGTGCGCCACGCCCAGGGTCTTCATCCCCGCGTCGCGCGCCGCCTGCAGACCCGCCGCCGTGTCTTCGATCGCCAAACACGCGCCCGGGTCGATCCCCAGTCGCTCGGCGGCCAGGCGATAACACGTCGGGTCCGGCTTGGAGCGATGCACGTCGTCGGCGGTGATGATCACGTCGAACCGGCTCATCACCTGCCCGTCGCCCACCGCCGGCAGAATCAACTCGATGTCGCTGAGCACCGCCCCGGAACAGATCGCCAGCGGCAGCTTGCCCGCTGCTTCGTCGATCAACTCCACCGCGCCCGGAAAGGCCCGGGCGTTTTCCCCGACGACCTGGGCGAACGCGTCCGCCTTGGCCGCGACGAATTCGGCCAGTCGCGCTTCATCGAGCGGCTTGCCCGTCTCGCCGAACCACTCGATGAGCATGTCGCGGTCGCCGAAACCGACGTACTTGCGCAGATACGTCGGGTAATCGCACGCGAATCCCAGCGGCCCGAGCACCCGGCCGAATGCCTGCCAGTGCAGCGGCTCGCTGTCGGCGATGACCCCGTCGAAATCGAAAACGATCGCTTGCATGCCCGGAGTTTAGCAGATGCCCGCCGCGCCATGGATCGCCCTTGCCTTCGCGCGGCGGGGCGGCGATAGTGACGGCATGACCGGCCTGATTCTCTTCGACGACGACTACCCGGGACTGGCGCCGCTGACCGATCTGCGGCCGAGCTTCGAGCTGCGCACCGGCGCGATGACCACCGCCCAGCGCCTCGCCGACCGACTCAACCGGCCGGTCGGCGCGGTCATGGTGCCCCCCGGCCTGGCCACGCTCGCCGGCATGCATTTCGACGTCCCGGTCAATCGCCTGCCGGATGGCGACGGGTCCTGGATGATGCTCAACGGTCGATGGACGACGATCACCGCGCCGTTACCCAGCGAGTTGAACACCGCGATGGTCGATGCCGACGGCTCGGTCGTTGCCGCGTTGCTCGAGCCGGCCCATGCCCAGCGTTTTATCGACACCGGGGGCGAACTCGACGATGCGATCGACGTGGCCCCCATGGCCAACGCCGAGCTGCTGCGCCGGCCGTGGGACATCATTCGCGGACTCGACGATCGGCTGCGGCATGACCTGGCCCTGCTCACGCGCGGCCGCGAAACCTTCGACGCCGGCGAAGCCCAGCTCGTCGCCGTCGTCGGCGATAACCCCGTCGTCGTCGGCGACAACGTCTCGTTGCATCCGTTCGTCTGCCTCGATGCGACCGACGGCCCGATCGTCATCGGCGACAACGTCTCGATTCATCCGCACAGCGTCGTCTACGGCCCGTGCTGTCTCGGGGACCACACGCTGCTGCACGCCCGCACCGACGTCGGCGGGTCGGCGGTGGGGCCCCGCTGCAAACTCGGCGGCGAAATCGGCGGGTGCATCATCCAGGCCTACAGCAACAAGGCCCACGCCGGCTATCTCGGCGACAGCTACCTCGGCGAGTGGGTCAACCTCGGCGCCGGCACCCTCACCAGCAACCTCAAGCACACCTACGGCACGGTCCGCGCCAAACCCGCCGCCGACGGCGAACCCGAGGATACCGCCATGCAGTTCTTCGGGGCCGTCATCGGCGACCATGTCAAAACGTCGATCGGCTCGCGGCTGACGACCGGTTCGATGCTGGCGACCGGCGCGATGGTGGCGTTGAGCGTGTTTCCGCCCAAGTACGTCGATCGTTTCGCGTTCATGACCGACGCCCGGCGGACGAAGCTGGACCTGGATCGCTTCGCGCTGGTGGCCGACCGCATGATGCAACGGCGCGGCCAGCGCGTCACCGCCGAACTGGCCCATCGCTTCGCGCAGCTCTACGGGCAGGGTAGCTGAGTTGTTTTTCTTTAACAGCCGGGCATTCTGATGCCCGCCGCCGCCGATCAATGTTGCGTGACTTCCATCAGCACCTTGATCACATCGGGCTGTTGCGCCGCCTGCAGGGCCTCGAGGCCGTCGGTGAGTTTCATGCGGCGGCTGATCAGGCTCAGCACGTCGACCCGGCCTTCGGTGAGCATGCCCAGGGCTTCGTCGAACGGACCGCAGCGGCTGCCGACGAGGGTGATTTCATTGATGACGATCGGCGACAGGTCGACGCCGGCCTGGTCGGCGACGGTGGTTTTGAGGACGATCGTGCCGCGCGGGCGGACCAGTTGCATCGCCAGTTCCAACCCGCCGGCCGAGCTGGTGCAATCGACGACGATGTCCTGATCGGCGCGCGGCGTCAGGTCGTCGAGCAACCGATGGGCGATGCCCCACTTTTCACAAAGCTCCAGCTTTCCGGGGTGCTTGCCGATCACGCGGACCGAGGCGTTGAGCTGGGCGAGCACCTGCGCGACGAGCAACCCGAGCCTGCCGTCGCCGAGCACGGTGATGTAGGGCGAGCCGGCGATGTGCAACTGGCGGTTGATCTCGCAAGCCGCGGCCAGCGGTTCGGTGAACACCGCCTGATCGTCGGCGAGGCTGTCCGGCACTGGCAGCAGGTTCCGCACCGGCAGGGCGAAACGCTCGGCAAAACACCCGTCGCGCCCGGCGATGCCCAGCACCGTCCGGTCGCGGCAGTGGCTGCTCAACCCGCCCCTGCACATGTCGCAACGGCCGCAGACGCAGTTGATCGAACCGACCACGCGTTGACCGACGAGTTGTTTCCCCGCATCGTTCGCCTCGTTGCCAACCGACTCGACGACGCCGACGAACTCGTGCCCGAGCACGCCGGTGTAGCCCATGTATCCGCGGCAGATCTCCAGGTCGGTCGAACACACACCAACAAGGGTGGGGCGAATGATCGCCTCGCCGACGTCCTTTCCGTGACCGGGGCCGGGGCCGGGGTGGTCGGTGACCAGTCGCGGTTGCTTGCCGTCAAAAACCAGTGCGCGCACGGCGGACTCCGGGTGAGGTGGACCACGTCACGATCAACCGCCGGCGCCGAGGATGTGGCGGGGGGGTTGGTCGGGTTGCTGGTCGTCGTCCTGCTCGGCCTGGGCCGGCTGCGATTCGCCCGGCTCGTCGACAGCGGCGTCGCTTTGATCGTCCGAACCCGAGGCGTCGGCCGTGGTCGACGTCGCTGGTTCCTCGTCGGCCGGGTCGTCGGAATCGTCCGCGGTGTCCGCCGGCTCATCCGCTTCCTCGTCAGCCACCCGAACGGGTTCAGGCTCGGGCTTGGGCGCCGGTTGCGGGTCGGACACAGGCTCGGGCTGCGGTT
>CAYYPN010000105.1:6059-9022 GCA_964473545.1 uncultured Planctomycetaceae bacterium | reverse complement strand
CCTTGAAGCTTTGACAAGGAGGTCAGGCTTATGTCCGCGACAATCGCCACCAAGATCGGCCGGCTGTTCAAACTCCGCCGGCCCGTCGAAGTCGATCCCCACACCCACAGCAACAGCAGCAACCGCTCGCTGTCGACTCGCGCCGGCCGCGAGGCCACGCTGCACCAGCTCCAGGAAGGCTACATGGAAGTCGTCGACACCATGCAGGCCCTGCGCAGTCACATGGAAGAGCAGGCCCGGCGGTCGGATCGGCTGCTGAACATGATGGAGGGGCTGCCCGACGTGCTGCGGTCGATCCCCGAATCCAATCGCAACCAGACGGATGTGCTCAAGGCCATTCAGGGCCAGATGCGCACGCAGACCGAAACGACCGGCCAACTGTCCAGCGCGCTGTCGGGCCTGAGCGATGCGACGACCCATCAGCACGCCGCCCTGGGCGAGTTACAGAAGCAGATGCAGACCAGCAACGAGCAGGGCGCCAGCCTGCGCGACAGCCTCGGCATCCTCTCGGAAACCATGGAGCACGTCACCGAGGCCAGCCAGTCCAATGTCGATGCGATGGACCGCATCGCCGAGCAGACCCGCAACAGCGACCAGCGGTTGCGCGACTTGTTCGGCCGCACGCAGAAACACACCACCGTCATGTCGGCGGTGAGCTGGGCGTTGGCGCTGGCGGCGCTGAGCATCGCCGGCTACGTGGCGGTGATGGTCGCCCAGGTCGCCGACCAGGCCCAGCAACCGACCGTCGTCGAAAGCCCCTCGCCCGCGCCGGCCATGACCGCGGGCGCGCCCGGCATCGTCGACCTGCCCGAGATCACCGTTGAACCCATCGTTGCCGCGGAAGCGCCGGCGGTTGAAGCGGCGCCCGCTGACGAGCCGACCACTGAAGCGCAAACCACCGACGACACCGCCGAGCCGAAGGCCGATGAGGCGAGCGATTCAAGTGAGTCGGTGGAACTGACCGCCGCGCCGACCGATCCGTCGTAAGTCAGCGGACACGGATAACGCATCGCAACACACTCAAAGCCCACGCATGGCCATGCGTGGGCTTTGTTCATATCCTTGTCACTGCCCACACCCCAACGGATCGATGAACGTATGGACCTGCCTCCTCAAGTACAGACGATGTTGGTCGCGGTGTTCGCCGGTGTGCTGGCGAGCGTGGCGTGCGGGCTGGGCGCGTTGCCGCTGTTCATCCCCGGCCTCGACCCCCGCAAACACATCGGCATCGGCTACGCCCTGGCCGGCGGACTCATGTTCGCCGCCAGCGTGTACAACCTCATCTACGAAGGCCTCAAGATCGAAGGCGCCACCGACGCGAAAGACCTGTATGCGTTTACCAACGTCTGGCCGGTCGTGTTGGGTGTGCTTGCCGGCGCGATGTTCCTCAGCATCGCCGACAAAGTCATCCACGGCCGCACGGATCATCCCGACGCAACCGGCGATGCCAATCCTTTCCGGAGGTGGGGTGGGCGCACGGGGATTCTGGTGTTCATCGCCATGACCGTGCACTCGATCCCCGAGGGTGTGGCCGTGGGGACCGGGTTCGTGTTGCAGGAACATCCGCATTACAACGCGATGGGCGTCGGCACGTTTATCGCCGTAGCGATTGCCATTCACAACATTCCCGAGGGCCTGGCCGTGGCGATCCCGATGCGCAGCGCCGGCGCGTCGCTGGGCCGCTGCTTCGGCGCCGCGTTTCTCACAAGCCTCCCCCAACCGCTCGCGGCGATCCCGGCGGTGTTGCTGGCGTGGTTCTTCGAACCGCTCATGCCGTTTCTCATGGGGTTCGCCGCCGGCGCGATGATCTTTCTGGTCATTCTCGAACTCATCCCCGAAGCGCTGGAAACCGAGAGCCATGCGCGGATCGCCTGGGCATTCACCCTGGGGTTCTGCGGCATGATTTTCATCCAGGTGCTGTTCTAAGGTCAGGATTCGTCCGCATGCCCGATGAGGTGCAGTCATTCAAGTTCGACTTGACGTGCGGACGATGCGGGCATGTGCTGCGTCTGCCGATCACCGCCGTGGGCAAGCAGACCTTGTGTCCGAAGTGCGGGCTGGTGTTGTCGGTGACCCATCCGGGGCGCGCGGATGACGACGCGAATCAACGCGCCGGCCTGCAACTCCCGCCGCGCGTCGGGCATGTCAAGTACCTCGAGTCGCTGGAACAGTCGGCGTCCAACCGCCCGATTCGCGCGCGCCGATCGGCAAGCCTCGGTCGCTTGGCGTGGGCTTTGATCATCCTCAACGTCATTGTCCTGGCGATCATCGTCGCCGGCGTCATCATCTGGTGGCTTGGCGATTAACGTACCCCAGTGGCCTTGGTTCACGGCGACCCGCCGCCGAACGTCTGCTTGAGCAGGTCGATGGGGCCGACCTTGTCCAGTTCCGCCTCGATCTCGCGCTCGACCTGGTCGTAGTCGCGCACCTGGGGCGGCGGGCTCAGGTCGGCCGGCACGTCATTGTCACCCCGCACCAATCCCAGCGACCCGTCCCCGGTCACCGTGATGATCCATCGCCCTTCGCCCAGCGACCGGTACACCGCATTGCCGTAACGCGCCCCCGCTGATCCCAATCGACCTCGGCAAAGTCGGGGTTGATCACGATCCCCTCGCGCGGCGGGGTGCGGTCGTCGTACACCCGCCGAATCCACAGCCGACCGTCGACCAGCACGTAGTCGCAATAGATCTCGCTGGCCGGATCGTAAGGCGTGTCGATGGTCTTGCGCTTGCCGTCCGCCCGACGAATGACCACGCTCAGGTGATCGTCCTCGACGAGCAGTTCGGTCACCGCCGTCCGCCGCACCGCCTGGTTGTAGGTCGACCGCAGCGATTCAAAATCCCGGCTCATCGTCCGCAGCCGATCCTGGTACACCCCCACCGCCAGCCGCGACTCGGCCAGCTTCCAACCCGCCACCGACCCCACGGCCAGCAGCGCGGCCAACCCCGCGGTGGTGATGAGTC
>CAYYPN010000105.1:0-6049 GCA_964473545.1 uncultured Planctomycetaceae bacterium | reverse complement strand
CCTTCGGTCAGCGCGCAACACAACAGTGTAGTATCGACCAACCCCCGCAAGCCGCGTGAATGCCGTGAGAGTTCAGGGCTCGCGGCTCAGGCGATCAAGCCGCCGATGCCCTCGGCGGCCCCCTGGACGCACCGCTCAACGTTACGACAACCTGCGGTCCTATCGGGGCCATGGCCGGGCTTGGGGATGGTCCGCGGCGGCGCAGGCAAGCGAGTCCGTGCGTGGTCAGGCCGATCTGTTGTGAAAAGGGTGCTGAGTCGGTCGTGGATGAGGATACGGACAAGCACGACGTGCGGCTGTTCCTGGGCCTGGGTTACGCGTTCTAACAAACGCAGCCCAGCGCCGGAAGCCAACAGCCAACCGAGTCGTTCAGCGGTCGATCGCAGCGCCGGCGCAGATCGACGCGGGCGGGCCCTTGACGCCTCCGCCGATGTTGCTATTATAGCTACATGGCGTTACCCGCCCAGCCCAACCGGAGTCTGATCGACGGCCTGGACGTCCTGCAGGCCGTGGCCGCGGCCCCGGGGCCGGTCGGTGTGCGTGAACTCGGTCGCATGCTCGACATGGAAACCACCCGCGCCAACCGGTTGCTCAAGACGCTTGCGGGGATCGGCATCACGCAGCAGCGTGAGGATCGGCGCTACGAGCCGGGCCCGGGCCTGCACGTCATCGCCGCCCAGGCGTTGTACGGGTCGGGCCTGCTCCGCCGATCGATCGCGCCCCTGCGCAAGCTGCAGGCACTCGGCCACACGGTGGCGCTGGGCGTGCGGTGGCGGGATCGCGTGTCGTACCTGATCCACGCCGGGCCGAAGATGGACGTGGCCGAGGGCATCGGCCGATCGACGCTGTTCCCGGCCGACCGTTCGAGCATCGGGCTGGTGCTGCTGGCGTCGGAGCCGGCGAAGATCGTGCGGCAACTTTACGGCAACGACGCCCCGGGCCTGCTCGAACAACTCCAGGCCGTGCGCCATCAAGGCTACGCCCGGGTGGTCAATCAACAGCGACCGCTGACCGCGACGGTCGGCGTGCGCGTCGGCACCCCGGCGGTGGCGGGGGTGGCGGTGTCCGGCCACATCACCACGCGCGACGTGCCGGGGGTCCTGCCGGCGTTGCGCGAGGCGGCGAAACAAATCGAACGAGGGGCCCAGCCGTGAACGGCCGAAGTCCGGGTGTCGTAACCGAAACCTGCAACCACATTGGAGAATGTCATGACCGAACGACCGAACATCAGCGGCGTGTTCCCGCACCTGGCCGTCAAGGCCGAGCATCACCCCAATCGCACGGAGACCGGCATCGGCGCGCTGATGCCGTGGGCGAACAAGCTGTGGTTCGTCACCTACGTCGCCCACAAGCAAGGCTCCGGCGACGGGACCGGCCTGTTCACCGTCGACGATGACATGCAGATCGCCAGGCACCCGGCCTCGGTCGTCGGTACCTACGCCAACCGCATGATCCACAAGGAATCCGATCAGTGCATCATCGGTCCGCACATCATCGACACCGAGGGCAACGTCCGCACCTTTAAGACGCTGGTCGACACCCGCATCACCGGCACCGCCCGACACCTGACCGATCCGCAAAACAAGGTCTACATACTCGGCATGGAAGGCGAGTTCTTCGAAGCCGACGTCAACACCCTCGAATGCGCCCATCTGGCCGACCTGACGAAGGAGCTGGGCACCAGCGGCCAGCACGACGCCCACTTCAAGGACATCTTCTGCAACCACGGCCGCGTCGTCGTCGTCAACAACAGCTACTACCACAAGGACTTCATCGACCCGGAAGGTTGCGACGGTCGCCTGGCCGAGTGGGACGGGCAGAAGTGGACCGTCCTCGCCCGCACGCAGTTCAACACGCTCGGCGGCCGGCTCCAGGGTGAACTGGGTAAGGCCATCTATGCCGTCGGCCAGGACCGCGCCTCGGCCGTGATGAACGTCTTCCTCCCCAACACCGGCTGGAAAACCTACCGCCTGCCCAAGGCGACCCACACGCAGAACCACGCGTGGACGACCGAGTGGCCCCGCCTGCGCGAGATCGAATCCGAACGCTGGGCGCTCAACGCCTCGGGCATGTTCTACGAGATCGCCGCGATGAGCTACGGCGATTGCGTCTGGGGTGTGCGGCCGGTCTCGTCGCACCTGCGCATCATCGGCGACTTCTGCCCGTGGAACGGCATGCTCGTCATGGCCGGCGACCAGACCACGCCGATCAACGACTCCAATCCCGTCGTCGGCCAGCCGCAGGCCAACCTGTGGTTCGGCAAAACCGACGACCTGTGGCAATGGGGCAAGCCGACCGGCTGGGGCGGGCCGTGGTGGGACAGCTACGTCCGCGAGGCTCAGCCCAGCGACCCGTTCCTCATGACCGGATTCGATCACAAGTGCCTGCACATCAGCGCCGACGAGGCTGGCAAGTTCACCGTCAAGGTCCAGGTCGACTTCCGCGGCGACGGCCGGTGGTGCGATTACACCCGCCTCGAATGCCCGCCGAGCGGCTACGTGCATCACGAATTCCCGCAAGGCTTCAGCGCCCACTGGCTGCGCCTGGTGCCCGAACGCAACGGCATCGCCACGGCGCAATTGCATTACACGTAAGTAGCCGGCCCCGGGAAGGTGTTCCCGGGGCTTTAGTTGAAACAGGCATGGGCAAATGATAAAGCCCCGGGATCACCATCCCGGGGCTATGCTTGTGCGTTGAAGGTCAAGGGATGAGTCGTTCAGCGACGTCGTCGGATCAGCGCCAGGCCGCCGAGGCCGAGCAGGGCGAGCGAGGCCGGCGATGGTTGACCGTGGATTGCCCCGCTTAACCAGCGAGCGACCGCCCCTGCGAATCTGTACATCGGCGGAGTCTATCTGGACAACTTCATCTTTCACCCAATGCATCGCCGTTCCATATTGGGAGCGGCGATGTTGTGTTGACATTGCTCGCATGGTGAAACCCTTCCGGGTTCGCGGGGCCGGCGGGTCAGTTCTGTCTACCGGGAAGCAAAGATGATCAATATCCGACACGAAATGGGGCGCGCGGCAACTATCGCGCGCCGGATGAGTTTCCAACTGACGTTGCGCCCTCGAGCAATACTCGCAGGCGCGGCAATGGTCGCAATGCTGAACCTTGCCGGTGCGGCGCGCGGCGATCACTTCAAGGTCTTCATCCTGTCCGGCCAGTCCAACATGGTCGGTCAAGGCGTCAGCCAGGATTTGTCCGCGCCGTACCAACAGCCGCTCGATCATGTTCTGTGCAGCAGCTATGGCGAAGCGAATGATCCAGCCCCCTTGCAACCTGTCGGGACGGAGTTCGGACCGGAAATGGCCTTTGGACATCGTCTCGCCGAGGCGCGTCCGGATGAACAGTTCCTCCTGATCAAGTTCGCCGTCGGCGGGGCGCCGATCGGCGCATTCCGCTCCGCCTCGTGGCGGTATCCCCTATGGGTGGACCACGTGCGCAGCGGCATCGAACAGTTGACCGACGCCGGGCACACCACCGAGTTCGCCGGCCTGCTCTGGACTCAGGGCGAGGCCGACGCCGTATTGGGGCCCAGGCAGACATCCAACGACTTCGACGGTTATGTCGGTACCACCGGTAACTATGTTGATGCCCTGACGCACCTGATCGCAAACATGCGCAACGAGTTCGACGCGAACCTGCCCGCCTTCATCAGCCGCTTGTCGTCTGAACAAGTCAATGCCCACAACATCGAGGCTGAGTATCTGGCCAATATTCGCGCCGCTCAGGAATGGGTGACCGCCATCGATCCTCTTGCGAATCTGATCAACACCGATGACTTTGCGCTTCACGGTGACAACAAACACTTCAATACCGCCGGGCAGCTTGCGCTGGGGGAGGCCTTTGCCGACAGCTACCTGGTGCATACTCCCGAGCCGGGTACGTTCGGTGTGTTGATGATGGCGTTGCTGGCTGGCGTTTCCCGTCGTCGACGGGTGAACAAGATGTGAGCTATATTGCGGTCGGCCGTGCCCCGGGAAGGTGTTCCCGGGGCTTTAGTTGAAACAGGCATGGGCAAATGATAAAGCCCCGGGATCACCATCCCGGGGCTATGCTTGTGCGTTGAAGGTCAAGGGATGAGTCGTTCAGCGACGTCGTCGGATCAGCGCCAGGCCGCCGAGGCCGAGCAGGGCGAGCGAGGCCGGCTCGGGGATGGTCACGACGATCCAGTTGCGAATGTCGTCGTTGAGGATGGACGAAAAATTTTTCTGGCCGTACTCGCCGGGCCCGTTGCCGTTAAGGGGTTGGATGGCGGTGTGGACGCCGGCGAGGACGTAGCCGTCGCCGACATCGACGAAGAGGCCGCCGCCGGAGTCCTTGTCGGTCAGGCCCATTTCCAGTTCGGTCAGCCCGATCGTCGGCGGGTTGTGGTCATCGAAGTCGGACTTGGCCCGGTTGGAGTCGATGTTGTTGATGATGTTGGTGCCGGCGAGCAGTGCGCGGGGACCGGTTTGACCGTTGTTGCCGTCGCCGGTGAACCCGGAGCCGGCGTAGACGGCGGTCAGGCCGACGATGCCCGCGGCGTTGCCCTGGTAGAGGCTGGCGATGGAGGTCGAGCCGATCGGGTTTTCCAGTTCGAACAGGGCGAAGTCGGTGCCGTTGGCGCTGCTCCAGCCGGGGAAGACGATGCGCTGGGCGACGTTGACGGTGGTGCCGTCGCTGGACGTGAAGGTGGTGGCGGGGCCGGCGTGTGCGGCGCCCAGGACCCAGCGGGAATCGATGAGTGTTCCGGACTGGGCACCCCCGCCGAACGACCCCGAAGCATCGAAGGGGGCGGTATCGACCTGGGCTTCATAAAGCGCCTGGCTTTTGTCCGCCCGGATGCTGATGGCGTGGGCGCTGGTCACGCCCGCGAGTAAACACGCGCAAGCAACCAGGGCCTGAAACAACCGGACTCCCGCCGTCCCGAGGGGACGACCCGACAGCACGACCCTGGCAACACGTCTCATTAGGGGCACTCTCCCACTTCTTAAAACTTCCGGCGGACAGGCCGCAGGTTTCGTTGTATTCCGCCACAGATCGGCAACTGCGGCCGCACGTCCGCCGATAAAAGCCCGGCGACTAGCTATATATATCACACCAAACGGATTCGTCAAATTAAGTTCTTGTGTGGTCCTGAATTGTCCATGTTATCTGATGTGACGGGTTATACGGACTTTACGACGCCGCGTCGTCGTCGGCCGGCTGGCTCTGCGGCTCGTAATCGTCGGGCACCGGCGTGCGGTCGACCTTGTGCAGCGTCGGCACGTGCTGGGCCTTTTCGTGCTCGTTCCACTGGGCTTCCAGGCGTTTCTGGACGTCCTCGTCCAGCGTGCCAAACCCTACCCGCCCCCGACACTTGGGGAACGTCGAGCAGCTCAGCCACAGCCCCCGCTTGCCCGTCCGCAGGTACAGCGGCGACTCGCACTTGGGACAGGCGATATCTGTGGTCATCGGCGCGGGCGTCGGGTGCTTGACCTTGCCCTTTTTATCCAGGTTCACTATTCCCTTGCACTCGGGATAGTTGGCGCAGCTCAGGAACGGGCCATACCGGCCTTTGCGCAATTGCATGGGGTGCTCGCCGCACTCGGGGCAGAGGATGTCGGTGTGTTCGGGGGCGGCGGGGCGGCCGTGGCGGTCGATCGGCGATGCCCATTTGCAGTCGGGGTACCGGCTGCACGACAGGAACTTGCCGCTCTTGCCGAAGCGGTAGACCGCCGGCGCCCCGCACTCGGCACACTCGTATTCCGAGGCCTCGGTCTCGGCCTTGGCGTGCGTGAGCTGCTCGAACGCCTCGTCGAGGTTTTCGCGGAACGGCGTGTAAAACTCGCGCAGCATGTCGACCCAGTCGTGGTGCTGGTCCTCCACGGCGTCGAGCTGTTCCTCCATCCGGCGGGTGTAGCCGACGTCCATGATCCGCGGAAACGCCTCGGTCAGCTTGTCCGTGACGACCATGCCCAGGTCCGTCGCATGGAAGCGGTTCTGCAGCTTCTCGACGTACTTGCGGTCCTGGATGACCTGGATGATCGAGGCGTAGGTGCTCGGCCGGCCGATGCCTTCGGACTCG
>CAYYPN010000104.1:0-9036 GCA_964473545.1 uncultured Planctomycetaceae bacterium | reverse complement strand
ACCTGACCGTGGCCTACCACCGCAAGCCGGTGTTGTGGGACATCGACCTGGACATTCCCGAGGGCAAGCTGGTCGGCATCATCGGCCCCAACGGCGCGGGCAAGAGCACGCTCATCAAGGCCTGCCTCGACCTCGTGCCCAAGGCATCGGGCCGCGTACGGATCTACGGCAAGCCCTACCGCGCCCAGCGCTCCAAGGTCGGCTACGTACCGCAGCGTGAGAGCGTCGACTGGGACTTTCCCGTCAGCGCCCTGGACGTGGTGGCGATGGGCACCTACGGGCGGCTGGGCTGGTTCCGACCGGTCGGCCGCACGCACAAGCAGCAGGCCCGCGACGCGCTGGAGCAGGTCGGCATCGGGCACCTGGCCGACCGCCAGATCAGCCAACTCTCCGGCGGCCAGCAGCAGCGCGTGTTCCTGGCCCGCGCCCTCGTGCAGGATGCGCGGTTGTATTTCATGGACGAGCCCTTCGCCGCGGTCGACGCCGCGACCGAACGCGCGATCGTCACGCTGTTGCACGAGCTGAAGGATCAGGGCAAGACCTGCCTCGTCGTGCATCATGACCTGGCAACGGTGACCCAGTACTTCGACTGGGTGGTGCTGTTAAACATGCGCGTGGTCGACGCCGGCCCCACCTCCACGGTGTTCACGCGAGACAATCTCAAGGCGACCTACGGCGGCAAGCTGACGCTGCTCGACGAGGTCGGCCAGGCCCTGCAACAGGCCGGGCGGTAACGCCATGTTGTACCGTCTGCTCGTGATCATGATCCTCGGCGCGACATCGACCGTCGCGTCCGCCGACGCATGGCACGAAACACCGCGCGCCGACCCGCCGACCCGCAAGGCCCTGGTTGACCGCGGCGTCGCCTGGCCATCGGCCGAGCAGATCCTCGACGTTGCCCTGCTCCAGAACTACAACACCCGCCTGGTTGTGCTCAGCACCAGTCTGCTCGGGCTGGCCACCGGGTTGATCGGCAGCTTCCTGCTGCTCCGCAAGCGATCGCTCATGGGCGATGCGCTGTCGCACGCCACGTTGCCGGGCATCGGGCTGATGTTCATCCTCATGATGGCGTTCGGCGCCAGCGGCAAGAGCCTGCCCATGTTGCTGCTGGGGGCGACGATCACCGGCGTCGGCGGCGTGGGGCTGATCATGCTCATCCGCAACACCACCCGCATCAAGGACGATGCGGCCATGGGCATCGTCCTCAGCGTGTTCTTCGGCCTGGGCGTGGCGGTGCTGGGCGTTGTCCAGTCCATGCCCGGAGCCAGCGCCGCGGGGCTCGAGACATTCATCTACGGCAAGACCGCGTCGATGGTGATGCGCGACTTCATGCTCATCATCGCCGTCGCCGTCGCCGTCGCCGCCCTGTCGGTGCTCCTGCTCAAGGAGTTCACCGTCCTGTGCTTCGATGAGGGCTACGCGAGAACCCAGGGCTGGCCCGTGCATACCCTGGACATCGTCATGCTCAGTCTCGTCGCCGCGGTCACCGTTGTGGGGCTGCAGGCCGTGGGATTGATCCTGATCATCGCGTTTCTCATCACCCCCGCCGCGGCGGCGCGGTTCTGGACCGACGACCTGCGCCGCATGATGGTCCTCGCCGGCGTGATCGGCGCCATGAGCGGCTGGCTGGGCGCGTCGTTCAGCGCCCTGCTGCCCAACCTGCCGGCCGGCGCGGTGATCGTCCTCGTGGCGGCGCTGGTGTTTCTGTTGAGCATGATCTTCGGCTCGGCGCGGGGCGTGCTGCTGCGACTGGTCAGTCACGCCCGCCTCCGTCGCAAGGTCGGCCGGCAACACCTGCTGCGCGCGGTGTACGAATGTCTCGAAGCCCGGCGGCACCCGCAAATCAACCGGGTCGCCAACGTGACCGTGTCGTTTGACGAAGTGCTGGCTAAACGATCGTGGACGCCGGCGCGGCTGCGGCGCCTCCTTGCCGTCGCCCGCCGCGAGGACCACATCGAACGCTTCGACGGCCGGACGCTGAGGCTGTCGGAGTCCGGCTTCGGCGAGGCCGCCCGCATCACCCGCAACCATCGCCTCTGGGAGATTTACCTGATCGAGCATGCCGACGTCGCGCCCAACCACGTCGATCGTGACGCGGACACGGTCGAGCATGTCCTGGGCGCGGACCTGGTGCGGGAACTGGAAGCCAGGGCCAGCGCGTCCCGCGGCATGCTCGCCATGCCCCCCAGCCCGCATCAACTCGCCACGCGGGAGAGCGCCGCCTCATGAACTGGTATCCGATCGATACATGGATCGTGATTATCGGCGCGTTGTGCGCCGTGGCCTGCGCCCTGCCGGGTTGCTTCCTGCTGCTGCGCGGGATGAGCATGATGGGCGACGCGATCAGCCACGCGGTGCTGCCCGGCCTGGCCATCGCGTTCCTCGTCACCGAGTCCCGCTCGAGCATCGGCATGTTCATCGGCGCCGCCGCCGTCGGCGTGCTCACCGCCGTATTCACCCAATGGATCAGCAACTTCGGCCGGGTCGACCGCGGCGCGTCGATGGGCATCGTGTTCACCACGCTGTTCGCCATCGGCCTGCTGTTGATCGTGCGGGCGGCCGACCACGTCGACCTCGACCCCGGCTGCGTCTTGTACGGCGCCATCGAGCTGACACCCATGGATCGCGTCGGACCGATCCCCCGCGCCGCGGCGGTGCTCGGCACGGTGCTGCTGATCAACCTCGCCATCATCACACTCGCGTTCAAGGAGCTGCGCATCAGCAGCTTCGACCCGGAACTGGCCACGAGCATGGGCATCAACGCCACGGCCATGCACTACCTGCTCATGACGATGGTGGCGATCACGACCGTCGCCTCGTTCGAGGCCGTCGGCAGTATCATCGTCATCGCGATGCTCATCGTGCCCGCGGCGACGGCGTACCTGTTGACCAATCGCCTGATCCCGATGCTCGCGATCAGCGCGGCCGTCGCGGCCGCGTCGGCGGCGATCGGCCACCTCGCCGCCCTCGAAGTGCCGACCTGGTTCAGCTACCCCACCACCAACGCCGCGGGCCAGACCCTCTGGCAACCGTTCGCCAGTACCACGACCTCGGGCATGATGGCCACCGCCGCCGGCGGGCTGCTCATCCTCGCCTGGCTGTTCGCCCCCGAACACGGCGTCATCGGCCGCCGCCTCCACCGGACCCGCCCGCGCATGGCCGACGAACCGGCCCAGACCTGATTCTGACAGACCGGGGGTGGGGGGGCGAGGTCCGGCGCGACCGGCGTCGATCCGCAACCTCGCGTACGCACGAGACTTGCCGCTTTACCCGCAGCGATGTCAGGCCATGTCAGTCCGATGTCAGGCCTGACATGGCCCGAAATTTTTTCAAACCCGCTTAAACCTTGCCCCAACGCGGGTTAGGGCAAATTCGATGCTGAATGGCGCCCCATTCGTGCGCGCAAGCGCGCACGGCAAACCTGACCTTGACCATTCTTCACGTATTCGGATCATCCGTCGATTCGTCGGCCTGCATCGGCGGCACGCGGCGGCCGGAGCGGGTCCAGCGGTAATGGTATTGGCCGGGGTTGGTAATCACTTCGCCGGGTTCGGCGGTGCCCATGCCCACGCCCGGGCCGACGACGCGGTCGGCCTGGCGATAGACCTTCCGCGCCTGCGGCTTCTCATCCCAGACCTTGCGGAAACGCCACTGCTCGAATCGGTCGACGCCGTGGCGCTGAAAGTAGTCGGCCAGCTCGGCGCCGATGACAGTGTCGACCTGGCCTTCGTGCATGACCCGGGCGGCGGGGGCGGTGCGGGTCTCGTCGCCGATCTTGAGGTTCGCCTCGCCGGCCGGTTGGACGACGTACAGCACGCGCTGCGTGCTGTCGGGCTGCGGCTCGCCGGGCAGATCCATGACATACACCAGGCCGTGCACGGTGTTGATCCACGCGACCTCGCCGTTGGTCCCGGCGAGGGCGCCGTAGATCAGCGCGACGTCGCCGAGCGCCGGCGCGGTGCGCCCCAGGCTCGGCGCACGGATGTCGCGGACCGGATCGTAGAACAGCGGCGCATTGGGGCTGACGTACGGATCACGTCGCTCGTGCAGGCTGACCGGGATGCGTTCCCGGCGTTGCCAGGTGTCGATCGACCAGATGCGGTCGCGCACGCGGATGTAAGCCGTCGCTTCGCGGTCGAAGACGCGCTGCACGTGATCGGGCAGTTGGTCGAAGGGGACGATCGTCGGCGGGGCGTTGGGATCGGCCGCGGGGGCGAGGGCCGCGCCGTAAACGAGGCAAAGCATCAAGGCGAAGAGGCAAGCTCTGCGGGACATGATGCGACATTGTACGCCAGGTTGTTGTTGATTCGATAGCCGGGATCAAACCTGATCCCGGACGCGCCCGTGCATGTGACGGGCAACGCCGGTCACGGCCTCACCGTCCGGCACCAGGTTTGGTGCCGGCTATTCGGGCTCACCCCTCATCGCGGGGTTCGGCTTCGCTGACGCCGTGGATCATGAAGCCGCCGTCGATGTTGATGCACTCGCCGTTGACGAACGTCGGGGCCGGCGAGGTAGAGCACGGCGCCGGCGATTTCCTCGGGGGTGCCGAAGCGTTGCATGGGCGTGTTCTGGAGGATGCGTTTGCCGCGGTCGCCGGACTTGAGGATTGCGCGGTTCTGGTCGGCGGGGACGAAGCCGGGTGCGACGGCGTTGATGCGGATGCCGTAGAGGCGTGGCCATTCCACCGCCAGTTGGCGGGTCAGCGCCAGCAGCGCGCCCTTGGTCGCGGCGTAGGTGGTGACTTCGCTGAGCGCGAGGAAGCTGGTCACGGAGCAGACGTTGATGATGCCGCCGCCGAAGCCCGGTTGGCCGATGCGGGTCGACGCATCGTCGGGCGAGGCCGCGCCGCACGCGGCTTCGTTCTGCTTCATCACCTGCCGGCAGAACGACTGGCTGGCGGCGAACGGGCCGAAGTAGTTGATGTCGAACAGGCGGCGATGCTCGGCATCATCGACATCGAGCGTCGGCTTCTTCAGGTTGGTCCCGGCGTTGTTGACCAGCAGGTTGACGTGGCCGAACTGGTCGACGGCCTGGCCGAGCGCGTTGTCGAACGAGCGGGGATCGGCCACGTCCATCTGCGTGACGAGCAGTCTGGACGCATCGCGGTTGGCGCTGAGTTCCTGACGCGTCGCATCGACCTTTTCCGGGGTGCGTGAGCCGGTGGCGACGTTGGCGCCGGCGTCGAGCAGGGCCTGGCAGATCGCCTTGCCGATCCCGCTGGTGCCGCCGGTCACCATCGCGGTGGTGTTCGTCAGATCAAAAGGATTCGCGGTCATGGTGGTTACTCCGTAATCGGGGCAAGCCGCAAGCGGCTTGCCCCCGTATACCGCATCGTGGGCCTGCGAGCAAAGCATGGCGGCGGCGCGGCGCATCGCTTAGCATTCGGCTCATGGATGTGGCCCTGTTCATCACCTGCCTGACCGACACGTTCTACCCGCGTGTGGGGGTGGCCATGGTGAAGGTGCTCGAACACCTGGGCTGCACCGTGCATTTTCCGCGTGAGCAGACCTGTTGCGGGCAGCCGCTGTTCAACTCCGGGTTTGAAGGCGAGGCCCGCGACCTGGCGAAGCGCATGGTCGACGTGTTCGAGCCGTATGCGTGCGTCATCACGCCGTCGGGTTCCTGTTGCGCGATGATTCACGACTACTACAGACAACTGCTGGGCGACGACCCGGCCTATGCGGATCGCGCCGGTCGGCTCATCGCCGGCACGCACGAGTTCGTCGGGTTCCTGCGGCAGACGCTGAACGTCGATCTGCGTGCGCTGGGTTGCCGGTGGGACGGGGATGTGACGTATCACTATTCCTGTCACCTGCGCGGGATCGGGGAGTCGGCGGCGGCGCCGGGCGCGGTCGAACTGCTGAGGCAGATCGAGGGCGTGCGTTACACGCCGGCCGAGCGTCTGGACCAGTGTTGCGGATTCGGCGGGACGTTTGCCGTGAAGTGGCCCGAGGTTTCCGGCGCGATGGTGAAGGACAAGGTGGCTTGTTTGGCGCGGACCGGCGCGTCGACGGTAATCTGCAACGACGGCGGCTGCGCGATGAACATCGCCGGCGCCGCGCACCGCCAGGGCGCCGACGTGCGGTTCAAGCACATCGCCGAGGTGATCGCCGAGGGACTGGGGTTGATGGAAAGGGTCTGACTGTATTTATCACAGAGGCACGGAGCAGTGAGTCAAGACAGAAAAACAGAACAGCAGAAAGGACGCTGTATCTTTGTGCCTCAGTGCCCTCGGTGAGTGAATCATGAGCCAGACATCGTCACAACACGAGCCGGTTTCGCTTACGCGCGAGGGTGAGTCGATACTTTTTCCGGCGTTGCCGTATGACATGCATGGACGGTCGCGGCGGGCGGTGGATGATGTGGCGCTGGTCGAGTCGATCGAGACGGCCACGTGGGCGAAACATACCGGGCGCATCAACGCGTTCAACGAGACGTTCGGGGAGCGATACGACGACCTGCGTGCGCTGGCCGGCCGGATCAAGCAGCACACGCTGGATCACCTGGACCATTACCTGGAGCGGTTTATCGACGCGGCCGAGGCGGCGGGTGTGCAGGTGCATTTTGCCGCCGACGCCGAGGAGGCCAACGCGATCTGCTGCGACATTGCGCGGCGAGAGAAGCTGACCGCCTGCGTGAAGAGCAAGAGCATGGTCACGGAGGAAACCCACCTCCTGCCGGCGTTGGAGAAGCTGGGCATCGAGACGCTGGAGACCGATCTGGGCGAGTTTATTCTGCAGCTCGATCATGATGCGCCGTCGCACATCGTCACGCCGATGATTCACAAGAATCGCCAGGTGGTGGCGCGGGCGTTCGTGCGTGAGCTTGGGGCCGAATACACGGAAGACCCCGAGGCACTGACGCGGATTGCGCGTCGTTACCTGCGTGAGAAGTATCGGCGTGCGGACCTGGGCATCAGCGGCGGCAACTTTCTCGTGGCCGAATCCGGTTCGATGGTGATCTGCACCAACGAGGGCAACGCGACGTTCTGCACGACGGGGCCGCGGGTGCATGTGGCGTTTGTCGGGATCGAGAAGCTGGTGCCGACGCGGGAGCATCTGTCGGTGTTTCTCAAGCTGCTGGCGCGTTCGAGCACCGCGCAGCCGCTGACCATCTACACCGACATCATCACGGGCCCGAAGCGATCCGGCGATGCCGATGGCCCGGAACAGGTACACATCATTCTGGTCGACAACGGGCGTACGAAGATCCTGGCCGATGAGGAAATGCGTCAGACGTTGCGATGCATTCGTTGCGGCGCGTGCCTGAACGCCTGCCCGGTCTACCGCAAGGTCGGGGGTCACAGCTACGGCGCGGTGTACTCCGGCCCGATCGGCGCGCTGATCACGCCGCTGTTCAAGGGGTTGGCCAATTACAAGGGCCTGCCGTACGCGTCGAGCCTGTGCGGGGCGTGCGGCGAGGCGTGCCCGGTGAAGATCGACATTCCGCGGCTGCTGGTGGCGCTGCGGCGCAACGTGACGAACGCCGGTTACATCGGTTGGCTGGAACGGCTGGCCTTCCGGGGTTACGGCGTGTCGCTGAAGCGGCGGTGGACGTATGAACTGGCGGGCCGGTTGCAGCGCGCCGCGTTGCGTTTCAAGGCCGACCGCGACGGCTACGTCAAGCAGGCGCCGGGTCCGTTCCGGGGGTGGACCGACGTGCGCGACCTGCCGGCCCCGGCGAAGCAGAGCTTCCGGGAATGGTGGAGCAAGCGGAGCCACGGAGCCACGAAGCCACGAAGCCACGAAGGCAAACCGGGAGGCTCGGCATGACCAGCCGGCAACAGTTCATCGCCCGCGTGCGGGATGCGCTGGGGCGGACGTCTGAATCCGCCGCACCGCCGCCCCCGCCCCCGGATGTGGCCGTGGACGATGCGATCGTGCGCACGTGCGGCGCGGAGGAAGACCTGGTCGAACGTTTTGCCGCACGGGCGGCAGGCGTCGGCATGGAGGTGCGGCGGTGTTCGTCGGCTGAACTGCCGCAACGTCTGGTTGACGTGCTGGGCGAGCTGGGCGCGGGGCGCATCGTCTGCAACGCCGAGCGCCTGGCCCCGGAAGTGATCGCGGCGATGGACGCGGCTGACATCCAGCGACTCGACTGGCACGGCGACCGGACGATGGCGACGGATTACGAGGCGGCGGCGAGCGTGACGGACGTGGCGGCGGCGATCGCCGAGTCGGGCACGCTGGTCTATTGCAGTGAGCCGACCCGGCCGCGCGGGCTGATGATCGTGCCGCCGGCGCATGTGGCGATCGTCCGAGCCGATCAGATCGTCCCCGACCTGCTGGACCACCTGCGAAACCAACCCACCGCCGAGCGGCCGGCGCTGGAGAACCTCATCACCGGCCCGAGCAAGACCGCGGATATCGAGGGCATCCTCGTCACCGGCGTCCACGGCCCGGGCCGGGTGATTGTGATGCTGGTCGCGTGAGGGCTTGGGGGGAATGATACGCTGCTGCATCCCTAAGCCCTAATACCTACCCCCTTCTCCTGGCATGGCGGTTGCACATTTCCCGCCTGTGGACACAATACAACCCGGCAACCGATAGGATCGATGTTCGACGCGGCTGGGATGCCGCGTACGGGAATCCACGCCATGGCTAATGTTTGTTTTTGTTTCCAGATGCACCAGCCGCACCGCCTGCGGCGTTATAGCGTCTTCGATACCGAACCCAGCTACTTCGACACCCACCGCAACGCCGACATCCTCGGCAAGGTCGCCGAGCGGTGCTACGGCCCGGCGTCGAAGCTGCTGCTGGAACTGGTCCGCAAGCACGCGCCCGACTTCCGCGTCAGCTTCTCCATCACCGGCGTGCTCGTCGACCAGCTCAAGCGGCACTGCCCGGACGTGCTCCAGACGTTCGGGGAGTTGGCCGAGACCGGCTGCGTGGAGTTTCTCAACGAGACGTATCATCACTCGCTGGCGTTTCTGTACAGCCGCGAGGAGTTTCGCGAGCAGGTCGAGTTGCACAGCCGCCTGATCGAGGACCTGTTCGGCCAGACGCCGCGGGTGTTCCGGAACACCGAGCTGAT
>CAYYPN010000103.1:6424-9088 GCA_964473545.1 uncultured Planctomycetaceae bacterium | reverse complement strand
GTTCGCCGCGATCCCGTTGCGCACACGGCAGACCTTGACTTCCTCGACGGCGCCTCGGTCGGGCACGTCGTAGGCCACGGTGTGATAGCCCGAGGCGTCGGCGTCGCGCAACGCCAGTCGGCTCAACTCGTCACACGAACCGGCGAACGCCACGCTCGGCGCCGCGTCCAGCAGGTCACGCACTTCATCCGGCAACTTGATCTTCTGCCACGGCTGGGCGATGGCTTGGGTCATGCTCGTCCTCACTGATGCATGTTTCTTGCTACTCCGCGATCCCGCCGATCGCGGCCATATCTTAGGCCCCCGGAAGACGTTCGGGCCAGTCGACCCGTGACGAGAGGCTTACGCCGCCACCGGCGGATCGGCCGCCGCCGGAGGCTCGGCATAAATCGCCGCCCGGTCGGCCCAGGTGACGGGGACCCGGTCCGCCGCTTCGCCACGTTCGGTGAGAAAGGCGTCGAGGATGCGGTTGAAATCCTCCGCCTCCGTCATCGCCATGACCTTCGCCCGCATCGCCTTGCACGGGCCCAGGTGCTTGGCATAAGGCCCCATCTTCTGCTTGATCCGATTGATCGCCCAACGCGCCTCGCGATGCGCGAGCATGTGGTGAAAGTGTCGGCGGATCACTTCCAGCCGCTGCCGCAAGGTTAATTCCGGGGGCAGCTCGCCGTGGTCGAGGTAGTGGTGCGTGTCGCGGACCAGCCAGGGCGCCTGCAACGCCGCCCGGGCGATCATCACGCCATCGCAACCGGTCGCTTCGATCATCCGCGCCGCATCGAACGGCGTGCGAATGTCGCCGTTGCCCACCGCCGCAACGTTCGGATCCGCCTCGTGCACCGCCTCGACGACTCGCCGAATACCGTCCAGATCAACCGTCCCCTTGAATCGCAGCGCGGCGGTGCGGCCGTGAATCGTGATGCACTGGACGCCGACCCGCACCAGCCGCCGCGCCAAGTCCGGGGCGGTGCATTCGCCGGCGTGATAGCCCAGGCGGAGCTTGGCCGTCACCGGCACGTGGCCGCCGACCTCCCGCACCAACCGCGCCGCCAGCGCGACCGCGGCCTCGGCGTCGCACAGCATCATCGAGCCGGCGAACGTCTTGGTCACCTTGTCCACCGGGCAACCCATGTTGATGTCGATCGTCCGCGCCCCGGCATCGACCGCCCACTTCGCCGCCTCGGTCATGAGGTCCGCATCACGCCCGTACAACTGCATCCCCAGCGGCCGATCCGCGCCGGTCGTCGCCATCAGCCATTGCGTCTGACGGTTCTGCCGAAGCACCCCGTGCGGACACAGCAGATCGGTAAACGCAAGCCCCCGGAAGCCGGTCTCCCGCACCGTCAACCGGAACGGCAAATCACAATGACCGGCCACCGGGGCCAGCATCACCCGCGAATCCAGTTGAACGTTCCCGATGCGGAGCATGAAACCATTTTAATCACAGAGGGCACGGAGGCGCGGCGATTGTCTTTTGCTTTTCTGCCCTGTCCCGGATATCCGCTCCGTGTCCCCGTGCCTCAGCGCCCTCTGTGATACTTCTTTCGGCGTGATCGCGCGTTACCATGTGCTCATGCCTTCCCCTCCCACCCTCGTCTGGTTTCGGCAGGACCTGCGCTTGAACGACAACCCCGCCCTGCGCGCCGCGGCCGATCGCGACGGGCCCATCGTGCCGGTGTTCATCTGGGCCCCGGCCGACTTTGGGGACTGGCTTCCGGGGGCCGCGTCGCGCGTCTACCTCCACCACGCCCTGGTCAGCCTGCGCAACGACCTGCACGACAAGGGCCTGCCCCTGCTCATCCGCAGGGCCGACGATACCGCCGCGGCGCTTGGTCGGCTGGCGCGCGAACTCGGCGCGGCCGGCGTGTGTTTCAACCACGGCTATGAACCGGCCGCACGCAAGGTCGAGGCACACGTCCGCGATCGCCTGGCTGACAACGGCGTCGAGGCCCTCGCCTTCCACGGGTCGCTGCTTTACGAACCGACCGCCGTCGCCACGCAGAACGGCGATCCCTACAAGGTGTTCACGCCCTACTGGAATGCCACGCAGAAACTCCCACCCCCGGAAGAACCTCAATCCGCCCCTCGCCCCCGGAAGGTTTGGCGCTCGGCTTCGTTTGACTCCATCGAGTCGGTTGACATCGACGACCTCGGCCTGCTGCCCGACCATCCCTGGGCGGCGGCGATGATCGACCGCTGGCCCGTCGGCGAAACCCCGGCCCGCCGACGACTGCAACGGTTCTGCGACGGCCTGATCCATCGCTATCACGAAGACCGCGACCGCCCCGACCTCGATGGCACGTCCCAACTCTCACCGCACCTGCACTGGGGCACGCTCAGCCCGCGCCAGGCCTGGCATGCCGCGAAAGAAGCGTCGCCTTCCGGCCAGGGCGCCGACACCTTCTGTCGTGAGCTGGGTTGGCGCGAGTTCAGCTACCACCTGCTCCATCACTTCCCGCACACCCCCGGAAGGAATCTCAACCAGAAGTTCGACGACTTTGATTGGGCGGACCACGCTGAGCATCTGGAACGCTGGCAGCGCGGCCGCACCGGTTACCCCGTCGTCGACGCCGCCATGCGCCAACTCCAGGCCACCGGCTGGATGCACAATCGCCTGCGCATGATCGTCGGCTCATTCCTCACCAAGGATCTCCGCATCCACTGGCT
>CAYYPN010000103.1:0-6414 GCA_964473545.1 uncultured Planctomycetaceae bacterium | reverse complement strand
GCTTGCGGGGGCCCGCTGGTTCTGGGACACGCTGGTCGATGCGGACCTGGCCAACAACACCCAGGGCTGGCAGTGGGCCGGCGGCACCGGCGCCGACGCTCAACCCTACTTCCGCATCTTCAATCCCCACCTGCAGGCGAAGAAGTTCGACCCCGACGGCTCGTTCATCCGCCGATGGTGCCCGGAGCTGGCCGACGTGCCGTTGAAGCATCTCAACGAGCCGCATGCATGGGGCAATGTCGAGTATCCCGAACCCATCGTCGACCACGCCGCCGCCCGCGACGCGGCCCTGGCCGCGTTCGAGCGGATCAAGGGGTAGGGCGGGGTCAGTTTTCAGGGGGTTTAGCGGTCGATCGAAGATCGACGCGTCTCAACCCCATTAAAATCAACAACTTAACGCGAACCACCCCGCACGGCGCGGCCAGATTGCGCGATTAGTAGGCGTTGGCCGGGCCCATTGATGCATATCTAAGCGGAACTCACGCCAAATGCATGCCTATCTAGGCATCATTGGGCCTTGTGTTGCCGATTTCCGGGCATCTGGCATGCGGGTTGTATCTGTGCTCGGCGAGCAACGATCGGCTGCAGCGTAGCCGCCGGTCATCTTGGACGACGGTTTAGCCCCAACGGGCGACGCACTCACTCAGGAGGTGTACCTTGTCAGGCGCACTGAACAGACGACGGACTCTACCCTTGTGGCTGCTGGCGGGATCGCTGGTCGCCTTCACCACCCTCTTCTGGATCACGGCGGACACCGCCCAGGCCCAGGACGCGGCGGCCGCGGCCGAAGATGCCGCGGCAACCGTCTCGGCCGAGGTTGCCGAGGCCCAAACCGCACTCGCCGAGGCCAAGGCCGAGACCTCTGACGAGATGTTCACCGCTAACAACCTGTGGATCATGATCGCAGGCATGCTGGTGTTCATCATGCACCTGGGCTTTGCCACCCTCGAATCGGGCCTGACCCGCGCCAAGAACACGGTCAACATCCTCTTCAAGAACACGTTCATCTTGTCCATCGGCGTGCTGACCTACGCCCTGTGCGGGTTCAACATCATGTACCCGGGTGATTTCAACGGTTGGCTTTCCTTCGCCGCGGTGCCCGGATTCATCACGGTCGGCGGCGACGAGGCTTCACAGATCGGCAATCTGACCCAGGCCTACAACGCCGGCTACACCTGGTACACCGACTTCTTCTTCCAGGCCATGTTCGCCGCCACCGCCGCGACCATCGTCTCCGGCGCCGTCGCCGAGCGCATCAAACTCTCCAGCTTCCTGATCTTCATCACCCTGCTGGTCGGGCTGGCCTATCCCATCGCCGGTTCCTGGAAGTGGGGCGGCGGCTGGGCCGACGGGATGGGCTTCTATGACTTCGCCGGCTCCACCCTGGTCCACTCCGTGGGCGGCTGGGCGGCGTTGGCGATGGTCATCCTGCTTGGGCCCCGCCTCGGCAAGTACAACGCCGACGGTTCGGCCAACGCGATCCCCGGTCACAACCTGGTCCTTGCCTGCATCGGCGTGTTCCTGCTGTGGTTCGGCTGGTTCGGGTTCAACGGCGGGTCGGTCCTCAGCGCCGATGCCGGTCTGGTGAGCCTGGTCCTGGTGACCACGTCGGCCGCGGCGGCAGCCGGTGCAATCTCCGCGGGCCTCATGAGCTGGGTCATGGGCGGCAAGCCCGACGTCACCATGGCCCTCAACGGCATCCTCGCCGGTCTGGTCGGCATCACCGCCGGGGCGGACCTGATGGCGATCTGGGAAGCGGTGGTGATCGGCCTGGTCGCCGGCGGCATCGTTTACTTCGCCGTCCTCATGTTCGACAAGATCAGGATCGACGACCCGGTCGGCGCCATCAGCGTCCACCTCGTCTGCGGCATCTGGGGCACCCTCGCCGTCGGTATCTTCGGCGCCAAGGCGGGCATCGAACAGCTCGGCTATCAGGCGATCGGCATCCTGGGCTACGGCGTGTTCATCCTCGCCTTCACCTTCATCGTCGGCGGGATCATCAAGGCCACCCTCGGCCTGCGGGTCTCCGACAGCGAACAGATCGAAGGCCTGGACCTCGGCGAGCACGACATGAGCGCTTACCCCGATTTCGCCCAGACCTTCGTCAAGAGCTACCACCTCCGCGAAGCCTGAGGGTCGGTACATAGTCAGCCTCCTCCTGTGTGAGGGTCGGTTGCGGGTGGACCCGTCGCGTTCGAAGCTTACGAACGCGGCGGGTTCTTTTATTCCGCTTCGCCAGCCAACAGCGAAAAGCGAATAGCAGTCGCCGCGTCGCTAACCGACGCCGGCGCGCCCTGCCCCCAATGCCCGACGCCTGGGCAATCGCCCGCCCGTCGCCCACCGATTGATCACCCGGCCGCCCCGTGACACGCCCTCCGACGTTTTTCCTTTCGTCCCGAACACTCTGGCACGCAGGTTGTAAATAAAACATGCGGCCGACGGGATTGGAATCGGGTCGGGTCGGCCTTTTGAATCGGACACTTCTTTCCCTGTTGATCCCGCCGCAGGCTGCCTCCCCTGCGGCGGGGTTTTTTTCGTTAACGGGTTGATTGGTGAATCGGTGG
This sequence comes from uncultured Planctomycetaceae bacterium, assembly GCA_964473545.1. GTDB lineage: Bacteria > Planctomycetota > Phycisphaerae > Phycisphaerales > Zrk34 > CAYWKS01. The sequence goes on along the minus strand of CAYYPN010000103.1, from coordinate 3,850 downwards.
ATCAGTTGATCGGCGCGCCGCACCATCAACCGTCCCCCGAGGGGCCGACCACAGGGGGGTAGTTCCGAACATGCCGCGGCTTTGATATGCGCGTCTGCCGAAATGACCAGTCCCGGTTCAGGGCCATTGTATCCGCCTTCTTTTGTTCAGCAGTCCGGTAACCGGTGGCCATAAAAAAGATGCGGAAACAGTTGCCGTCGTGGTTTTACGGGGTATATTGCATATCTGGATAAGTTCATGAAGTTTGCCGTGTCCTTCTTGTCGCGGCAACAGGGCCGCATGTTAAGGGAGAACGAGATATGTGCTATCGCGGGTCGTTTGTCAGCCGGGGTGTTGTGGTGTTGTGCATGGCGATGGTATTGGCCGCGTCGATCGGCATCGGTTCGGCCCGAGCCGACGACCTGATCGAGTTCAACGTCATGCGCCAGTCAGACGGATACGGCGCGGAGATCTTCACCGTCGTGGGTTCAGCCACGCGCGTGCGGATGCAGAAAGACGGTGACGGCTGGACCGACTTCGCGTTCAGCGGAACCGACTACGAAATCCAGACCGATCCCCACGCCACACTTGCCGGGCTCAACGATGAAATTGTCGGCGACTATGTGCTGGAGATCACCCGGCCCACCGGTGTGACCACCTACACCTACACCATCAATTCGGTTTTGGAAAGCGACTTCCCCGCGATCCCCGTGCTCGCCGCGGTGCCCGGCGGCATCAATCCCCAGCACACCTTCTCCTGGACGTGGGATGATTCAGCCGACGCCAGGTACGTCGAGTACGGCGGGTGGAACGGCGTGGACGATTTCGTGTTCGAACAAATGTACGAGTCTTATGACCCGGCCTTCCCCGACAAGCACATCGACGCCGACTTCGGCGGGTACGTCGGCCCGGGCGAGATGCTCATCCTCTACGGCAGCGAAACCGACCAGACAGTAACCGACTGGACGCGGACCTCCGGCGATGACATCTACACCGACGCGGTGTGGCAGTACCTGGCCTCGGAAGACATGGCTGAGTTCATGGTTGTTCCCGAACCGACCACGTTGGCCCTGCTGGGACTCGGCGGCCTGGTCGCGCTGCGCCGGCGTCGCTGAACCGCGCCGGCCAACTTGACGCCATTCACTCACGCACCCGGTCCGCCGGGTGCGTGATTTCATTCACTGACAACCAACCCCAGGGCCGGGGCGGACCTTGCGGTCTGTCGAGGCGGATCTCCTCACCCGGCGCATCGGCACGGGGTGATAAGCCGCAATAGCTGCACGCGCCTTTGAGGATCGTACAATCGAGTCACGTATCAACCAGTTAACGAGTTAACGATTCCACGAATCCCCGATGAACCGATCCACCGATCAGCCGCTTCTCCCGCCTTCCGACCAGCAACGTCTGGGCGATCTGATGTTCGTTGCGCGGCGCATGGTCGAGGGGTTGTTCGCCGGGCGGCATCGATCGCCGCGGCGGGGTCATTCGACCGAGTTCTATGACTATCGGCCTTACTTTCCGGGGGACGAGGCGCGGCGGATCGACTGGCGGCTGTGGGCGCGGACCGATCGGCTGTTCGTCCGCCGGTATCGTCACGATGCGGAACTGACGATTCACCTGCTGGTCGATCGGTCGGCGTCGATGGACTTCGCGCGGTTGCGGACGACCGAGCAGCCCCGGCGAACGGTGGGGGAGGTGACGAAGTTTGACTATGCCCGGCGGCTGGCGGCGGCGCTGGCGTTTCTGGCCGTGCGGCAGGCCGACCGCGTGGGGCTGACGTGGGTGGATGAGCGTGCGGAGCCGGTCGTATCGCCCGGCGGGTCATGGGGGACGTTGCGGCGCATTATGGCCGAGCTCGAGGCCGGTCGTTGCGCGGGTCGGACGGATCCGGTGGGTTTTCTGACCGGCGCGTGCCGCGCGGCGCGCGCGAACGTGGCAGGCCGGGGGTTGGTGGTGCTGATCAGCGACATGCTCGATCCGCCGGCCGACTGGCTGCGGGGGCTGTCGCCGTGGCTGCATGGGCGGTTCGATATCGTCGCCTTGCAGGTGCTCACCCCGACCGAGCTGGACCTTGGCCGGATGGGGTCGATGCGTCTGGTGGATGCCGAAACCCGCCAGAGCATCCGCACCGGCGGGCCCGACCTGCGGCGGCGTTATCACCGGGCGATGGCCGAGCATGTGGAGCAGATGCGTCGGGCGTTGGGCCGGCATGGGATGGATCATCAACTCTGGACGACGGCCACGCCGCCGATCGAGGCCTTGCGGGGTTATGTCGCCCGTCGGGCCGAGGCGGCGGCGGTGGGGTGATCGCGACGATTTAAGTCGAACCAAACGGGTCTGCGATGCGTTTGACCGATAGGTTGCACGCTGGCCCGGTCGTTGCGCCGCCCGGGGCGGGTGAACGTGATACCATGAACGGACCGAACGACCTTCCATGTAGTCCAGGGAGCGGCGACTGATGGCACGGCGACGACCCGGATGGATTGTGACGGCCGTCGCCTTGCTCGCGGCGGTGTGTTGCGGCATTCCCCGCGCGGTCGCCAACGAACCCGTGCCGGTTCGGCCGGACCTGATCACCCCCAACGCCGAGCGCGCGATCGAACTGGGCCGGGCTTACCTGGCCCGCACGCAGGGCCGCGATGGTTCGTGGCGCACCGGCACACACTACGGCTCGTACCCGGTGACGATGACTGCGCTGGCGGGCCTGGCGTTGATGGCCGGCGGCAGCACCCCGGTCGAGGGCAAGTACGCCGCCAACGTCCGCCGCGCCCTCGACTACGTGCTCAGCCGCGCCCAGCCCAACGGCCTCATCGCCGACCCCGCCGAAGAACAGCGCTCGATGTATTCCCACGGCTTTGCCATGCTCTTCCTCGCCGAAGCCTACGGGATGGAGCAGGACATCACCCGGCAGGTGCGCATCCGCCGCGTGCTCGAGCGCGCCGTCGCCCTGACCGGCCAGAGCCAATCCACCGACGGCGGCTGGCTCTACACCCCCGACGCCGCCGGCGACGAAGGCTCGGTCACCGTCACGCAGATCCAGGGCCTGCGCGCCTGCCGCAACGCCGGCATCAAGGTCCCCAAGACCGTCATCGACAAGTCCGTCAACTACATCGAAAAGTCGATCAATCCCGACGGCGGCATCCGCTACACCGCGCGCGGCGGCGGGTCGAGCCGACCCCCCATCACCGCCGCCGCCGTCGCCGTGCTCTACAACGCCGGACAGTACGAACACCCCGTCGCCGAACAATGCCTGGCGTATCTCAAAGACCTGATGCGTAAAAACCGTGGCAACCCCTTCGGCGGCCACCAGTTCTATTCCATGCTCTACCTCGCCCAGGCGATGTACCTGTCCAGCGAAATCAACTGGCAGGACTATTTCCCCGAGACGCGCGACCGGTTGATCCGCACCCAGAACGCCGACGGGTCCTGGATGGGCGATTCCGTCGGGACGACCTACGGCACCGCCATCGCGCTGATCAGCATGCAACTGCCGTATCGCTACCTGCCGATACTGCAGCGTTGAACCTGGAGTCACCATGACCGACCCCGCGGCACAAACGCAGTTGGACGAATCCGACCTCAAACAGGTCGAAGCACTCGCCGAGGCCTACGGCCGCATCCGCGCCGAGCTGGCCAAGGTCATCGTCGGCCAGGATGACGTCATCGAGCAACTGCTCCTGGCGATCTTCAGCCAGGGCCACTGCCTGCTCGAAGGCGTGCCGGGCCTGGCCAAGACGCTCATGGTCTCGACCCTCGCCAACGGGTTCGACATGAGTTTCTCCCGCATCCAGTTCACCCCCGACCTCATGCCCTCGGACATCACCGGCACCGAGGTCATCGAGGAGGACAAGGCGACCGGCTCGCGCGAGTT
>CAYYPN010000102.1:7077-9151 GCA_964473545.1 uncultured Planctomycetaceae bacterium | reverse complement strand
GGCGGGCCGTCGTCGGTGCGGACGAACCGCGAGCAGTTGTGCGAGTCCATGTTGTAGCTGCCCATGCCGATCGAATCTTCCGGCCGGGCGCCGGCCGAACACTCGTGCTGGGTGACGACGTAGTCGCTGATCATGCGTCGGGCTTCGCGCACGTAAAGCTGATGCGGCCAGTGTTCGGTGTCCACAAACTCATCCGAGGGCAGTCCCCAGCGGCGGTAGGCGTCCCGGTAGCGCACGGGGATGTCGGGCGAGTTGCACATGTGCCAGTAGAAGCCCTGGTGCCAGGCGACGTGATTCCGGAAGATCTTCTCGCGGGTTTGGTAGTCCGCCTCGGGCCAGTCGTAATTGCCGCCGATGAAGTCGCTGCTCACGCCGCCGTGGTTGTTGGTGTCGGTCTTGTAAAAACCGCCGGGGGTTTTGTTGGGCAGGATGTCGATCTTCTGGATGCGGTCGCCGGGCGTGCCGTCCTCCTGGGTCAGCGGGTCGTTGTGGAAATCCTTCTCGGCGTTGTACCAGCGGGTGGCGAGTTCGAACCATTCCGGGCGCCACTGTTCGGGCTTGGGGAACTCGACCTTGATCGCCGGGTCGTCGGTCATGCACACGCGGAAGTTGTACGCCTGGATGCGATGGTCGCCTTCGCCGATGCGCCGGGTCATGTCGGTGTCATGCACGAACGGCAACAGCCCGCTCGACGGGTCGCCGGGCGTGACGTAGGGATCGACGTGGTGCGAGAACTGGTGCTTGTCGCGGATCTGGCAGCCGTTGAGCGACTCGCCGTAGACCGGGTTGCTTTCGCGTCCGACGTGGTAGCTGACGCCGGCTTTGGCGAGCAGGTCGCCTTCGTAGGTCGCGTCCATGAACAGGCGGGCCTTGACTTCCAGTCCGCCGAGCATCGTGATCGACGCGATGCGGTCGCCGTCCATCCGCACCTGGTCGAGGTACTGGCAGAGGCGAACGTCGAGGTTGTGCTGGTCGATCCAGGCGTCGATGACGCGCTGGGCGACGGAGGGCTCGAAGCGCCACTCGATGTCGCGGCCGTAGTGTCGGCCGGCCGCCTGGTAGAAGTCCAGGCTCATGCCGCCGATGACGTTTTTGTGGCCGAAGTCGGTCCAGCCGAGTCCGCCGGTGGTCATGCCGCCGGTATGTTTGCCGGGCTGGAGGACGACGACGGATCGGCCGCGGCGGGCGGCGGTGACGGCGGCGACGAGGCCCGCGGCGGTGCCGCCGTAGATGCACACATCGACGTCCAGCCGATCATCGGACGGGCTGATCCAGTCATGCTGAAAGTAATGCAGATGGCTCATGGGGCGGGCATTGTAACGAATGCCCCGAGACGTGCGGCCGGGGGCTTACTTGGACTTGCGGCATTGGCGGGAGCGGCCGTTGCGGCCGTTGTTCGACGCCGGCGGGGCCTCGAGCGTCGCGGTGGCCGCCGCGGCGTCGGTGGCCGCGCCGTTGTCCGGCTTGTCGCTGCGCTCGTAGATGCGCGTCAGTCGGCCGTTCAACTTCCGCAAAGCCTCGGCTTCGATCTGCCGCACACGCTCACGCGTCAGCCCCACGCGCCGACCGATCTCGTTGAGCGTCAGCGGCTCCTCGCCGTCCAACCCGAACCGCAGCCGCAGGATCGTCGCTTCGCGATCGTCGATGCTCTCGAGCAGTTCGTTGATCAGGCCGAACTCGTCGGCGTCGAGCACCGACTGCTCGGGGGAGGGGCTGCGGTCGTCGCGGAGCATGTCGGCGAGCCCGAACGACTCGCCGTCTTCATTGACCGGGGACTGGCTGGGGCGCTGGAAGGCGCGGATGGCGTGACGAATCATGCGCACCTTGTCGGTGGTCATGCTCATGTGCTCGGCCAGCTCTTCGACGCCGGGTGTGCGGCCGAGCGATTCTTCCAACTCGCGCGTGGCGCGTTTGCACTGGGCGATGAGCTCGACCATGTACGCCGGGACATGGATCGGCTGGACGGCGTTGATGAGGGCGCGTTTGATCGCCTGCTTGATCCACCACGAGGCGTAAGTGGAGAAGCGGGCGCCCTGGGTTGGGTCAAATGACTCGACGGCTTTGAGCAGGCCGA
>CAYYPN010000102.1:0-7067 GCA_964473545.1 uncultured Planctomycetaceae bacterium | reverse complement strand
GAGAGGCCCCGATTGCGGTATTTTTTGGCGATGGAGACGACGAGTCGGAGGTTGGCGCGGGTGAGGCGATCGCGGGCATTCGGACATGAATGCTTGATGATCTGCCAGGCGAGCTCTTTCTCCTCGTCAGCGGTGAGGAGAGCCACCTGGTTGATCTGGCGCAGGTAGACCTGCAGGCCGGATGCCACATCAGAGCGTGCCATGAAACTCCTCGCCCTCCGTCAAGCGTGTATGGCCGCGTGCGATTTCGGGACTCGAGCCAGCGGCGTCAGTCTAGCAGGACCGGTGGTCGAGATACAAATCCCAAAGCTCAACATTGCGTAAAATCGCGCGCCCACACCGGAGGGTCCAGGTACATCGTCGGTCGATTTGAAGCCCTGCTTAACGTTCGACTCATCGTAGCCGGGTCGATCGCCGCCGCCGCGTCAAAATGGGAAATTCCCCGCCGCGGCCTGTAAGATGCTGTTGACTGACGCCCGAATCGGTTTATCGGAGGTCACCGCACATGTTGTGGCAACCCGCCCTGCCGGAGGAATACGCGCGTTTGACCGAGGACCAGCTCGCCGAACGCATCGAAGCCCGACGGGCCGAACTCGGCCGCCGGCTGGTTATCCTCGGCCACCATTACCAGCAGGACGAGGTGATCGGCCACGCCGACCTCACCGGGGATTCGTTCAAGCTCAGCCAGCTCGCCGCCCGGAAGGTCGCCGAGGTCGGGGCCGAGTACGTCGTGTTCTGCGGCGTGCACTTCATGGCCGAGTCGGCCGACATCCTCACCCCCGACGACGTGGCGGTGATGCTCCCGGACATGTCCGCCGGCTGCTCCATGGCCGACATGGCCGACTACGATCAGGTCACCGACGCCTGGGAACAGATCCACGCCGTCCTCGACGAAGCCGACTTCCGGGGGCGGGTGATTCCGATCACCTACATGAACAGCTCCGCGGCGATCAAGGCGTTCGTCGGCGAACACGGCGGCGCGGTCTGCACCTCCAGCAACGCCCACGCCATCCTCGACTGGGCGTTCGCCGGCGGCGAGGAGCCGCTCGCTGACGACGAACAGGTGAAGATCATCTTCATCCCCGACCAGCACCTCGGCCGCAACACCGCCGCGGCCATGGGCTACGACGTCGACACGCAGATGTGCCTGTGGGACCCCCGCCTGCCGTTGCCGCTCGGCGGGAACGACCCGGACGACATCCTGCGCTCCGACGTGATTCTGTGGAAGGGTCACTGCTCCGTACACAAGCTCTTCCGCCCCGAACACGTCGACCAGGTCAAGGTCCAGCATCCGGGCATCCAGGTCATCGTCCACCCCGAGTGCGACCATGCCGTGGTGCAGAAGGCCGACCTCAGCGGTTCGACGGAAAAGATCATCCAGACCATCGAAGCCGCCGAACCCGGAAGTCAGTGGGCCGTCGGTACGGAAGTGCACCTGGTCAATCGTGTCGCGAAGGAAGCGGAGAAGCGTGGCGTGTTCGTGCGTATCCTCAGCGATTGCCAGTGCCTGTGCACGACGATGTACCGGATCGATTCGGCCCACCTGTTGTGGACGCTGGACGGGCTGGCCGCGGGCGAGGTCCGCAACCCGATCAAGGTCGACCCCCGGACCCGCCAATGGTCGCTGGTCTCCCTGCAACGCATGCTCGACATCACCGCCGCCGGAAGTGCAAGCATCCCCCAACCCGACGCCACGGCGACCGTCGACTAACCGGTCGCTTCATTCAGCATCCCATCGAGGACAGGCAAGATGAACGATTCGTCCGATCCCGCGTCGCCCGCTTCGTCATCCCAACCCAGGCGCAAGGCCGGTCCCCTGAAGTGGGCGCTGCGCCTGGCGCTGGTGCTCGTGCTGGGCCTGGCGGTGCTCGTCGCCTTCGCCCCCGGCATCCTGTCCGGCGGTTGGGGCAAGGGCCGCGTCGAAGAGGTCATCAGCGCCCAACTCACCGGCACCGCCACCATCGACTCGCTCAAGCTCGGCTGGTTCCGCTCGCCCCGCATCGAAGGCCTCACCCTCGCCGACGGCGCGGGCAAGACCGTCGCGTCGGTCAAAACCATCAAGATCGACGCCTCACTGTGGACCCTCGCCACCGGCGGCCGCGACCTCGGCACCATCACCGTCGAATCCCCCCACCTCGATGTCGTCGTCGACGAAGACGGCCGAACCAACCTGCAGAAACTCGTCAAACAGCGCCCGGAAGATGCGGATGAAGGCGATGACGATTCCGGGGACGATTCCAGGGGCGGGGGCGATGAACAAGCTCTGCCCGTGACGTTCGAGTTGAACGTCACCGACATGCAGCTCAGCGCTTCGGGTCCGGGCTTTGAAACCGTGACCATTGCCGGCGACGCGGCCGCCGCCGCGCCCGGCGGGTCCGAGCCGATCACCTTCAACCTCGACGCCGTCAGCCGCCAGGGCGACCTCGAAGGCAAGGTCGCCGCGTCGGGTTCGTACCACCTGCAGACCGGCGCCGCCGAGGGCACGGTCAGCATCGTCGACCTGCCGGTGGTCGGGCTGGACACGCTGCTGGCGCAGCGCGGCCTGCTCGTCGCCGCCGCGGGCGATTACCTCTCGGTCACCGGCGACATTCAACCGGCCGCCGACAACCCCGACGCCCGGCACGTGCGCCTGCTCGCCTGGTCGACGCCCGACCCGGTCAAGGACCCGGCCGCGCTGACCGCCAGACTCGACGCCATGGCCGGCGGCCAGACCGACGCCGCCCCGCCGCGCAACCTGCTGGCGTTCATCGACGCCCGCCTGGCCGACGGCGTCGCCACCGGCCGCGGCAACGTCCGCTTCCGCGCCCAACCCCAACTCCTGGCCAAACTCACCGGCGACACCGGATCATTCACCGGCAAACTCGCCGACGACGTCGGCGCAACGCTCTCCCTCACCCGTTTCAAAGCCCCCCTCGCCGGGTTCGACCCGTCCCGCGTCGCCGTGCACACCAACCTCTCCCTCGACGACGGCAAGCTCGTCGGCGACCCGCGGCTCGGCGACCTCGCCTGGCAGAACATCACCGGCTCGATCGTCACCGACAACCTGGCCGAACTCGCCACCGTCAAACTCGACGGCCAGCTCATCCATGCCGACGGCGCGACCGGCCCGCTCGATGTCGACCTGACCCTCGGGCAGTTGTTCGACGAGACCGGCCAGGTGCAATACGACGCCATGCGCGTCGCCGGCAAGGTTCGCCTCGGCGGCGTGCCGACCGCGCTGGTCGACAACCTCGCCGGCGCCGACGGCGCGATCGACCTCGCCTTCGGCCCGCGCCTCGACCTGACCGTCGAACCCCGCAACACCGGGCCCGACAGCCTCACCGCCACCGTCAATCTCACCGGCTCGCGCGGCAGCGCCAACGCCAGTGTCGCCATCGCCGACCGCATCCGCCTGACCGACACCGCCGTCGTCACCCTGCAACAGCCCGGCCCGGTCTTGCAGCATTACGCCGGCGACCTGGCCGGCTACGACGTGGCGATCGGTCAGCCGCTGACGTTGCGCATCACGAAGTTCGACATGCCCCGCCCGTCTGGCGACGGGCCTGCGCTGCAACCCGGCGACACCACGCTGATCGCCGAAGCCGACCTCGCCGACGTCCGCGTGACCGACCCGGCGGACCGCGGGCAACCCCTGGGCCCGTTGAACATTTCAACGATGACGCTGGCGGTGAATGCCGACAAACTCGACAAGCCTTCGATCACGCTCGCGCTCGATCTCGTTGCCGATTCAAAGGGCGTCGTGGCCCGGTATGGCGCGTCGGGCCTGCGGGTGGTGATCGATGCGTCCACCACGCTCGATGCGGAGATGAAGACCGGCCCCATCGCCCTGGCGGTGCAGGTAAACAACACCGCCGAGGGCGCGCAACCGCTGGAGTCGATGACGCTCAAGGGCCGCGTCAGCGCCGACTTCGCCACGTTCAGCCTGACCGACCCGGCGACCATCGACTACGTGCTCATGCCCCAGGTGTTGCCCGCGCGCGACCGCGGCCCCACCATCGCCGGGCCCACGCCCCTGCCCTTGACCCTCGGGCAACTCGAAACGCCGATCACCGACTTCGCCGTCAACAAGGTCAAGGCCCGACTCACCGCCGCGGTGGAACAAGCCGCCCTCGCCGGCGACCCGCGCTACGAATCGGCCCGACTGGCCAACCTCGACCTCGACCTCAACGTCGACGGCCCGGCCAACACGCTCAAGCTCGACCTTTCCGCCGACACCGCCTTCAACGTCGACCACCAGCGCAAGGGCGGCTCGCTGTCGGTCAACGCCAACCTCGCCGACGTCTTCGACGCGGCCGGCAACGCGCAGGGCCTGCAACAACTCGACATCGACACGACGGTCGAGCTGAGCGACCTGCCCACCGCGTGGATCGACGCCGTCGCCCCGCAGACCTACAGCGTCAACACCATGGCCGGCGACATCCTCAACCTCACGCTGGCCGCGAAACTCCAGCAGGGCGACGGCACGATCGACCTGACCGCCGATGCCCCCCTCGCCCAGGCCAACGCGCACGGCCGCATCACCGACGGGGTCCTCACGCTCACGCAGGACGCCGACGCGGCGTTCAGTTTGACCGAGGAATTCAGCCGCGAATTGATCAACCACCCCATGCTCAAACAGGCGGTGAAGTCGGAGAACCCGGTCACGCTGTTCGTCCAGGCCCGGGGCTTCAAGGTGCCGCTGGAGCGGCTCATGAGCGACGACGCCAACGTCAGTCGCGCCGCGCTGGCCAACGTCGAAATCCCCCGCCTGACCATCGACCCCGGCAAGCTCATCGTCCGCAACGCCGGGCTGATCAAAACGCTCATCGACCTGCCGCAGAAGGTCGGCCAGATCGCCCAGCTCGACCTCAAAAGCGCGGGCGCGCTCGGCGGGGACGACGACACGCTCGAGGCATGGTTCACGCCGGTGGATTTGCGCATCACGAAGGGCGTGGCCATGTACAGCCGCATGGACATGCTCATCGGCGACCACTACCAGGTCGCCACGTGGGGCCGGCTCAACCTGAACGATCACGCGGTGCGCGTCGGTGAGGTCGAGCTCAAACCCCGCCACGGCCGCATGGTCCTCGGCATCGCCGACCGCGCCCTGCGGCGGGTGTACGGCATCACCGAGTTCCAGGACCAGCCCGATTACGTCGACCAGTTCATCATGGCCGGCCCCATCGACGCGCTCGGGCCGGACACGCAGGAGATGGGCGCGCGTCTCGGCCTGCTCACCGGCCTCGGCGCCGCGGGCCAGATCGCCGGCGACGACATCGCCAACGAAGGCATGAAAATTCTCAAGCAGATCGGCCAGGGCCGCGACATGCTCGACAAGGTCCTCGGCAAGGATGACCAGGTCCAGGCCCGCCAGTTCGAAACCCCGCCCCCCCCGCGCAAGCCCTTCCCCTGGCCCGAAGAACAGAAACCCGAACCGCAAAAGCAGAAAGAACAACCCAGGCAACAGACCAAAGAGCAACCCGGGGAACAACAGCCGAAAAAAGAAGAAGACATCGGCGAGAAGTTGATCAAGGAAGGCCTGAAGCGGTTGTTTGAGTGAGGCGATAGACCCAAGGCGTCGCTGCGCTTTGCCTTGGCGTGTGCCCCCCCCCACGCCAGGCCAGAGCGCCAGCGCCGGCCTGGGTTCTTTTTATGACCCCACCTTCTCCGCCAGAAACGCCTCCACCTGGTCCAGCGCGACGCGTTCCTGTTCCTGCGTGTCGCGGTGGCGGACGGTCACCGCCTGGTCGGTCAGCGTGTCGCCGTCGATCGTGAAACAGTAAGGCGTCCCCGCCTCGTCCATGCGCGCGTAACGCTTGCCGATCGACTGCTTCACGTCGTACTGCGTCGTCCATCGCCGGCGAAGCTGCTTGTACAGCCTCTCGGCCACCTCGGGCATCCCGTCCTTGTTCACCAGCGGGAAGACCGCCGCCTTGATCGGCGCCATGCGCGGCGTGAAGTTCATGTACACCTTGCTCGCCCGGCTGTCGTCGGGGGTGTACGCCTCGCACAACAACGCCAACGTCCCCCGGTCCGCGCCGGCCGACGGCTCGATCACATGCGGGAAATACCTTTCGTTGCGCTCCTGGTCGAAGTAGCGCAGCTTGTCGCCCTTGCCGCACATGTTGGCGTGCGCCTTCAAGTCGAAGTCGGCCCGATGGGCGATGCCCTCCAACTCACCATATCCGGGGGCGGTGAAGGGGAAGCGGTACTCGACGTCGCTCGTGCCGGCGCCTTCCTTCGCGTAGTGGGCCAGCTCGTCCTTGTCGTGCTCGCGCAGGGTCAGGTTGTCCCCGGCCAGGCCGATCGACTGCCACCAGGCAAACCGCAGGTCGCGCCACCACCGATACCAGTCGACCGGCCGAAGATCGCCCTCGCGGCAGACCCCTTCCGGCGGGATGAAGAATTCGATCTCCATCTGCTCAAACTCGCGACTGCGGAACGTGAAATTCCGAGGCGTGACTTCGTTGCGAAACGCCTTGCCCACCTGCGCAATGCCGAAGGGCACCTTCACACGCGAGGTATCGACGACATTCCAGAACTGCGTAAAGATGCCTTGAGCCGTCTCCGGGCGGAGATAAGCTACGTCATCCTCCGTTGCTGTTGCCCCAATATAAGTCCTGAACATCAGATTGAATGGTTTTGGGTTTGTGAGTGTCCCTTCCCCTGAACAATTCGGACACTTCACCCTATTCATTTCGCCGGAGCTCAATTGATCCAAAGTCTTGATCATAGACTGGTAGCCCATCGGATGAGCTTTCTCCAGTTTCACCCATCGCTTGGCGTTCTGTGTCTCCAGCATTAAGTCCAAGACATCGGAACTGGTGCCAGTGAACCAATGTGTCTCATGCGGTTGGTCATAGAAAGTAATGGCACATAGAACTAGATGATCCGCGCGGAAGCGGGCCTTGCACGCTCTGCAATCCACCATCGGATCATTGAACCCGGCGACGTGGCCGGAGGCTTCCCAGACTTTGGGGTGCATGATGATGGTGGTATCGACGCCGACGACGTCGATGGGGTGGCCGTCGGGGCCGTCGGCGGGGCAGGCGACGATGGCGGTCCACCAGGCGTTTTTGAGGTTGCGT
>CAYYPN010000101.1:0-9164 GCA_964473545.1 uncultured Planctomycetaceae bacterium | reverse complement strand
GGACGACCGGTTCGGGTCAAGTGAAAACCGGTTTCAGCGGGACTGGCGCGGCAGGGATGAAGCCCATTGGACTATCGGCATGCCCGGGCCTAATGTGAATGCGTTCGAAACGTGCCGCGGCCGTTCGGCCGCATGGGCTCAACGCCAGTGACGCCAGGATGTTGGAATATGCAGGCCAAGCCCATTGACAGCGACCAGTTCATCCGCATCGTTCGACCGGCACTCGAACGCCACGATGCCGAGGAACTGGCTCGACTGGTCAAAAGCCACTGGACCAAAGATCAGCTCTGCGAACTGCTGACCCACGGCACCGTCGATGCGCGCAAGGTCGTCTGCCTCACGCTCGGGCTGGTCGGCTGCATGGCCTGTACCCACTGCATGTGCATCGCCCTCCAGGATGACGACCCGGTCGTCCGCGAACTGGCCGAGCATGGCTTGTGGTCGGTCTGGTTCCGGTCCGGGTCGACCGACGCCCAGGGCCAGTTCAAGCGCGGCCTGGAACTGATGGACCAGCACGAATACACCCGGGCGTTGACGGCGTTCGGTTGGGCGATCGAAGCCGACCCGGCCTTCGCCGAGGTTTACAACCAGCGCGGCATCGCCCACTACATGCTCGAGCACTGGCACGAGGCCCTGGCCGACTGCCGCAAGGCGACCGAGTTGAATCCGATCCACTTCGGCGCCCACGCGGGCATGGGCCACTGCCACGCCCAACTGGGCAAGCTCGTCGAGGCCGGCCAATGTTACCGCGACGCCCTGAGCGTGAATCCGAACATGCACGCGGTCGCCGGGGCGCTGGAGGAGATTGAAACCCGCGTGCACGTACCCACCTGACCCCCGGAAGCGGGTCCCTCGAATATCCGGATTGGTATGGGTTCAACGCCCGCCGCGATCGGGAAAAACCGACCGGCAGGGCGAAATTTTTGCGCGTCATAACCGTGGCTTAATTCGCGAGTTATCGGTACACGCCCCTTGATCCCGGGCCTTGGGTTGCCTTGCATGATTGACCGCCGGTTCTGGCGGGGTATCATCCCCGACTCGGATCGAGCCACGGACGGTTCGCATCGGTGCCGTAACCACGCCAGGGCAGGCCCAGCCACGCACGCACAGGCAAGTTGTTGCGCCCGGAGCCGCACCGTCCCATGTCACAACCCCGCCAACGCCATCCTTACGAACGCCGTGCGCGCATTGCCCGCACGATCGCCCTCCGCCGGGTCCGCAACACCCGCCGGGCCGGCGTGGTCGCCGCCAGCATCGCGGTCATGCTGATCAGCGGCCTGGGCGTCTGGGGCGCGGTCCACATGCTCGGCAGCGACAGCGGCGTCGAGCCGTTGTATGTCTCGACCCCCGCCGCGGCCGAGGCGCAACTGGTCAGCCACACGCCGCCCCCGCAACTGCCGGTGATCGAGGACATCGACCCGGTCGCCGCGCCCGATGCGGTCGAAGCCTCGCCCACCGGTTCGGCGACCTTCAACGGCAAGCAACTCCGTGCGGTCAAGACCGTCCGCATGCTCGTCACTGCCTACAGTCCCGACGAACGGTCCTGCGGGAAGTTTTCCGACGGCCTGACCGCCACGGGTTACTCGGTCTTCGCCAACGGCGGCAAGCTCGTCGCCGCCGACCCGCGCGTCCTGCCGATGGGCTCGATCATCTCCGTGGGCGGCTACGCCAAGGGCCAGCCCGTGCCCGTGCTCGACGTCGGCGCCAAGATCAAGGGCCATCGTCTCGACGTGCTGTTTCCCACGCACAAGCAGGCCCGCCAGTGGGGCAAGCGCTGGATCGACGTGACGGTTTACGCGTTTGCCCCCGGAAGTTGATCCCCAGAGTCAGGCGGCATACTGCAGCAGTTCTTCGGGCAGGTTCTTGATGCCTCGGCGCTGGGCCTTGATCACCGCGTACTTGAGGCTGCGCTGGACCCGGCGTTCGACGCTGGGGGTGATGTTCAAGCCCCACTGGGCCATGGTGTCCAGCGCCCACTTCCAGGCCATGTATTCCTCGAGGCAGCGCGGCTTGTAGCGGGTGAACCCGATCGCATGGTGGCCGATTTCGTGCAGGAACACGGCACAACTGACCGGTCCCTTGGGGTAGGGGGCCTCGATGAGCCGGGCGGTGGTTCCGTCGCGGTAATGGACCTGCCAGGCGCAGCCGGTGGTGCTGGATCGCCAGCGACGGACGCGAATGCCGTGCTCGTCCTTCATCCGAGTGACCAGCCGATCGTACAACGCCTGCCGCCGCTCGCTGCGGGGCGAAGGAACCTTTTGCGCCTCGGCGGGCGGGGCGACCGGTCGCCTGGGGCGTTTGGGGCGGGGGACCGACAGCAGGTCCCAGAGCCAGGTCGGAAATGAGGCCTCCTTGCCCATGGGTGGTTAGTTTGGCGTTTCGCCCCCCGGAACGCAACCCCAGGAGGATCACAACCCCGGTCATGCCAGCCGCTTGCGGCTTGGCAAGCATGGCATCTGGACCACGCCCCGCGGTTGCCGTACCCTTGATTCATGCGAATCGTCTTTGCCGGTGCCGGTGAGTTCGGGGTGCCCACGTTGCGGCGGTTGTGCCATGAACATGACGTGGCGCTGGTATTGACCCAGCCCGATCGGCCGGCCGGTCGCAACCGCAAGCTGACCCCCGCGCCGATCGCCGCCGCGGCCGAGGCACTGGGCCTGGACGTCCGCAAGGTCGACAAGGCCGGGGCACCCGGGGTGCTCGAAGCGGTCAAGGCGGCCGAGCCCGACGCGATGGTCGTGATCGCTTTCGGGCAATATCTCCCGCAAGCCCTGGCCGACGCGCCGCGGCTGGGGTCGATGAACCTGCATGCCTCGCTGTTGCCCAAGTACCGGGGGGCCGGTCCGATCAACGCCGCCTTGCTGAACGGCGAAGCCGAGACGGGCAACACGGTCATTCGCCTGGCGAAGAAGATGGATACCGGGGCGATGCTCGGGCATCAGGCGGTGCCGATCGACCCATTGGAGACGGCCGGGGAGTTGCACGATCGCTTGGCGGGAATCGGGCCGGACCTGGTGTTGAACGTGCTGTCGGGTCTGGAAGCCGGGACGGTGGCCGAGGTGGCGCAGGATGATGCGCAGGCCTCGGCCGCGCCCAAGCTCAGCCGGGCCGATGGCTGGGTCGACTTCGGCGCGTCGGCGACCGAGGTGCGTTGCCGCACCCATGGCCTGACGCCTTGGCCGGGCGTGTCGGCGAAGCTCGACACCGGTGACAGCGACCCGATGGACCTCAAACTCCACCGCGTCGCCGAAGCTCCCGCCCCCGGAAATAAGGCTACTCGTGATCCCGGAACCATTGTGACCTCCGCGGGCCTGGTCGTCTGCGGCCGAGGCGCGGTTCAATTGCTCGAAGTCCAACCCCCCGGCAAACGCACGATGACCTGGGATGACTTCCAACGCGGACACAACATCCCGACCGGTGCCCGGTTCCTAAGCCCTAAGCCCTAAGCCCTGGCTTTCTGCTTGTACTCGGCCTCGAGCGACTGGATCGCGCGCTTGTTCGCCCGCAGGTCGCCCGGCGGCATCTTCTGGAGGATCAGCACGCCTTCGAGGTGGTCGGTTTCATGCTGCCAGATTCGGGCGATCAGGTCGTCGGCCCGTTCGCGCACGGCCCGGCCCTGTTCATCGAGTGCTTCGATGGTGATCGCCGCCGGCCGCATGATCTGGCCCCGCACGTCCGGAATGCTCAGGCATCCCTCCTCAGCTCCCTCGGTTTCGCGGCTGGGGTCGCTGAGCTGGGGGTTGATGTAGACCCGGTCGTCATCCGGATCGCCGGTGGGGTTGGCCACGAACATCCGCCAGCCCAGGCCCACCTGCGGCGCGGCCAGCCCGACCCCGCGGGCCTCGTGCATCAGTTCCAGCATGCGTGTGGCCACCGCCCGCAGGTCGTCGGTGACTTCGCTCACCGCCGCCGCTGGTTGGCGCAGAATCGGGTCGGGATAGCACACAATCTGTAGCTTGGCCGGCTCGACGCTCATACGATCATGTTAGAGGCAGGCGGCGGTGGAGCAAGCTCGGGGCGGGGGCCAACTCCGGGGGCAACTCCGGGGGCTGCGTTGACTTGCACGCAGATTGCCATAAATTGGTGGTGCCCACCTGCGTAGCGAGGCAAGGCCCGTCGGCCGAACCGATACCCGACCCACGACTTTACAAGAGTAGTCCACGTGCCACTATTCGGGAAGAAGAAATCCAGCGACGACGACAAGGCCAAGGCCGACGCCGCCACCGCCACCGCGGCGAACGCCGAGCCCGGCGACGGCCTGCAGCGTGACTCGCGCAAGGCCCGCAAGTGGTTCGAGCATGCCCAGTCCGTCGCCGACACCCGCAACTACGACTACGCCATTGAGTGTTACATCAACGGTCTGCAGTTCGACCCCGACTCGATGAAGCGGCATGAGGCGCTGCACGAGGTCGCCCTGCGGCGTCGCGCGTCCAACCCCAAGGGCAAGGGCAAGCGCGCCCCGACCGCCGGCGGCAAGAGCCACGTCGAGAAGATGCTCACCGCCGAGTACAACTGGGCCTTCGACCTGTCCAACGCCTCGCACGCCCTGCGGGTGATGGAGGAGGCCGTCGCCGCCGACCTTGGCGAGGTGGCGTACTGGGTCGGCGAGCATGCCATCGAAGCCAACCGCAACACCAAGCGACCGAGCAAAAACACCTACACCCAGATCCGCGATCTGTACGTCGAGCTTGAAGCCTACGACAAGGCGGTCGAAGCCTGCGCCCTGGCGGTGCAACTCGACCCGAACAACGCGGAACTGATTCGCCGGTTGCGCGACCTTCAGGCCGAGGCGACGATGGACCGGGGCAAGTACGCCGGCGGCGGCGACTTCCGCGAGAGCATCCGGGACAAGGACAAGCAGCAGGAACTGGAAGAGTCCGATCGCATCGCCGCGACCGACGACGTGATCGATCGCCAGATCGCCCGCGCCCGGGCCGACTACGAAGACGCCCCCGACCAGCCCGACCGCGTCAACAAGCTCGTCCGCGCCATGCTCCAGAAGGAAGACAAGGAACACGAGGACGAGGCGATCAAGGTCCTCGAAAAGGCCCACCAGGACACCGGCCAGTACCGCTTCAAGATGCAGGTCGGTGACATCCGGATGAAGCAGTTCAACCGGGCCGTCCGCGAACTCCGCAAAAAGCAGAAGGCAAACCCGGACGATCCGCAGGTCAAGGAGCAGCTTCGCAAGATCGCCGTCGCCCAGGCCAAATATGAGCTCGACGAATACCAGGAGCGCGTCAAGAACTACCCCACCGACATGGGCCTGCGGTATCAGCTCGGCCGCCGCCAGCTCGCCCTGGGCATGCACGACGAGGCGATCGCCAGCTTCCAGGAAGCCCAGTCCGATCCCAAGCACCGCGCCCCGGCCCTGCGGTACCTCGGCGAAGCCTTCGCCAAAAAAGGCTGGCACGACGAGGCGATCGACACCTTCCGCCGCGGCATCGACAGCCACGAACAGTCCGGCGACCGCACCGCCCTCGAACTCCGCTACGACCTCATGGACGCCCTCGAGCAGAAAGCCCGCAAGGAGTCCAACGTCGAGTTGGCCCGGGAAGCCAACGCCATCGGCTCGCAGGTCGCCCAGACCGACATCAACTTCCGCGACATCCGCGACCGCATCGACAAGCTCCGCAAGTTCGCCGATGAACTGCGGTCCCAGGCGCAGTGAAAGCCGCCATCCTCATCCCGACGCGCATGGGTTCGACCCGCCTGCCGGGCAAGGCGCTGCTGGACCGCACCGGCAAGGCGCTGGTGGTGCACGTCGCCGAGGCCGCGTCGAAGGCGACCTGTGCCCAGCGTGTCATGGTCGCCGCCGACGACCCCCGGATCATTGAAGTCGTGAAGGCCGCCGGTTTCGAAGCGGTGCTCACGCGTTCGGATCATCTCAACGGCACCACGCGCATCGCCGAGGCCGCCCAGGGCTTGCCCGAGGCGTTCGACATCATCGTCAACGTCCAGGGCGACGAACCGGAGATCGACCCGGACGTGATCGACCGTTTAGTCGACCGCATGGCCGCGAACGACGAGCCGGACATGGCCACGGTCATCGCGCCGTTGCCCCCGGAAGGGGACCCGGCAGTGCCCAGCGTCGTCAAATGTGTCACGGACACCCAGGGCCGCGCCTTGTACTTTTCCCGCTCGCCGATTCCGTTCAACCACGACGCATCTTCGCGAAGCCGGATCTTCCAGCACCTGGGGCTTTACGCCTATCGCCGCGCGTTCCTGAACAGCTACGTCAACCTCCCCCCGACCCCGTTGGAACAGGCGGAACAACTCGAACAACTCCGTGCCCTCGAGCACGGCCACCGCATCGCCTGCATCGAAACCGACCGTGCCTTTCCGGGCGTCGACACCCCGGAAGACTACGAGGCGTTCGTCCAGCGTCACACCTCAAGCCGGACCTGAGCCTTCCGAGGCGAAGGTCCGGGTTCTTCGTTGTCGCCACTGCCGCCATCGACGTTTCCCCCGCACCCGGGCCGCGCGCGACCATCGGCGCACGATCGGATACTCGATCGCCAGAATCCCGATGCCCGCGGCCAGCGCCACCAGCCCGGGCCCCGGCGTGACGAGCATGATGATGCCCGCCAGCACCACGGTGAAGCCGACGACGGTCAACACCGCGCGCCGAACGACCCGCCACGTCCCGCGCCCGGCCTGCATGGTCCAATGTGAATGTGTCATCGTCGACTTGTCTTTATCGCGCTATCCGCGCGGCCTGCGCATATCCTATGTCGGAGGTGACCCATGCGTGTGATGGTCATTGGCGCATCGACCGACCCGGAAAAGTACGGCAACAAGGCGGTGCGCGCGTACCTGGCCGAAGGCCACGAGGTGTTGCCGGTCAATCCCAACGCCGACGCGGTCGAGGGCGTCAAGGCTTATGCCAGCGTCAGCGACCCGCCCGGCCCGATCGACCGGGCGACGATGTACCTGCCCCCGGAAGTGGGTGTGAAGGTGCTCGATGACCTGGCCGGGCGCGGGGACGTGGCCGAGTTGTGGCTCAACCCCGGGTCCGAGTCCGAGGACCTGGTCGCCCGCGCCGTGCAGCTACGCTTTGACCCCATCCAGGCGTGCAGCATCGTCGCGATCGGGCGGAACCCCGAACAGCTATAAACCCGTAGGCGCATCGCGACGCGACGCTGGCGCAGCGTTGCTTACGCGTCGTAGCCCTTGAGTTCCCGCACCCAGATGTTGCGGAAGCGGACCGGGTTGCCGTGGTCCTGCAGGCGGATCGGGCCGGGACCATGCGGCTTGTATTCGTACACGTCGCGGTGCCCGGTCGGGCTGAGCAGTTCGACGTGGTGGTGCACGCAGACGCCGTTGATGAGGACGGTGGCGCAGGCCGGGCTGACGAGCTTGTCGCCGTCGAAGCGTGGTGCGGTCCAGAGGATGTCGTAGAGGTTCCAGCTACCGCGTTTGGCCGCGGCGTTGACCCGCGGCGGGAACTCGCCGTAGATCGCGCCGAGCTGGCCGTCGGCGTAGGTCGGGTTGTTCCAGTTGTCGAGCACCTGGATTTCGTACCGGCCCATCATGAACACGCCGGAGTTGCCGCGGCCCTGGCCGGTGCGCTCGTCGCCCTTGTCGTCGCGTTCGATGTGGAACGGCGCCGCCCACTCGACGTGCAACTGGATGTCCATGAACTCGGCGGTCGTGCGGATGTCGCCGGTCCCCTTGACCACCTCCATGTACCCGTTCTCGACGCGCCACTTCAGCGGCTCGTCGGTTTTGAGTTGCACCCAGTTTTCCGTCGACGCGGCCGACCCGTCGAAAAGGATCGTCGCATCGCTCGGCGGGGTGACCGGGGGCAGATCGCTGAGGTTTCCGGGCGTGACCACGCGCGGCTGCGGCCGCTCGCCATCGTGCACGTGCCAGTGGGTCCCGGGAATGATCGGCGTGTCCTGGTATCCAAGCGACATAACGCATCTCCGTGAGGCTGGGGGCGAACAGCACCAACCTTAGCGATAAGTCCGAGCGGCACAAGCGGTCCCAAGCGTTAAAAAGTAAATATGCTTGACCCTTCGTTCAAATCCAACGTACATTATCCACATTGACGGGCCGCGCTGAGTTGAGGGAGAGGGTCATGGGACAACGAACGTTCTGGTTTACCGCCGTGCTGGTCGGGTTAGCTGCCGGTCTGGCCTACGCCCAGCCCAGCGTCATGATCGATGACTTCACCGTCGGGTCGTTCACACTGACCGACAACACCGCCGGCGGCGACGAAGAACGAGCCACGCAATCCGGCCTGTCCACCGCCCATGTCGCCGGGGGCGTCCGCCACGAGCAAATCGACGCCAGTGGTGTGCCGGCGCATATGTACATTCAGGCTGGCGATCTGGTCATGTCCATCGACAGTAGGTCCGGCGCCAAGTACAACCTCATGTATAACGCCAACGCCGGCGGAGCGGGCCACCATCCGCTGCTGGGGCTGGACCTGTCCGCAGGGGAAACCTTCGATGTGGAATTCTCTCGCGTCGACCGCGGTTGTTCCGTCGGGATCTACGTTCGGGAGGGCGACTTGTCCACCTATTTTATGCGTCCACTTACATATCCAGCCCCGGTGTGGCCAGCATCCCGTTGAGCTACTTTGGCTCGCTCAACTGGTCCAACATCGGGTCGATTCGCATCGAAATGAGCTACGGCTACAAGTGGGACCAGGAGAGTTTCACCAACACACTCAGCCAGATCAGCGTGACCCTGCCCGAGCCGGGCGCCGTGACCTGGCTGGGGCTGGGCAGTGGGGCGGTGCTGATGCGGCGGCGTTTTCGACGCATTCCAAGCCATGCTTGAATCGCAACGTCCGGGCGTGTTACAGTAGGACATGCCCACCAATCAGAACGACATCCTCGCGGCCGCCGGTCATTCCCAGATTGAAACCGAGTTCTATTCGCCCGTTCCCGAAGGCTATCGCCGCGGGGAACACAAGTACGTGGCGGTGTTTGGCACGGTCATGAGCGGGCTCGGCAAAGGCATCTTCAGCTCCAGCCTCGCCAAGCTGCTCAAGGACAAGGGCCTCCGCGTCGCCCCCATCAAGATGGAGGGCTACCTCAACCTCGACTCCGGCACGCTCAATCCCTACCGCCACGGTGAAGTGTTCGTCCTCGACGACGGCATGGAAACCGACATGGACCTGGGCACCTACGAGCGCATGCTCGACCAGGACC